>JBKUMA010000222.1:0-3262 GCA_046955055.1 Candidatus Gastranaerophilaceae bacterium | reverse complement strand
CAATAATGTGACATGAATTATAATTAGTAAAGGAGATAATTAATTATGGCAAAGACAATTGGTATTGACTTAGGTACAACAAACTCCGTTGTAGCTGTCATGGAAGGCGGTAAGCCGACAGTTATTGCCAACGCAGAAGGTTCAAGAACAACTCCTTCAATCGTTGGTTTTTCCAAAACAGGTGAAAAATTAGTTGGGCAGCTTGCAAAACGTCAAGCAATTTTAAACCCTGATAAAACTATCGCTTCTATTAAAAGACATATGGGCGAAGACTATAAAGTAAATATTGACGGCAAAGATTACACTCCGCAAGAAATTTCAGCAATGATTTTAAGAAAATTGGCTGATGATGCAAGTGCTTATCTAGGTGAAAAAGTTACATCTGCTGTAATTACTGTTCCTGCTTACTTTAACGATGCTCAAAGACAGGCTACAAAAGATGCCGGTAAAATCGCAGGTTTAGACGTTCTTCGTATCGTTAACGAACCTACTGCGGCAGCTTTGGCTTACGGTCTTGAAAAAGAAAAATCAGAAAAAGTTTTAGTATTCGACTTAGGTGGCGGTACTTTTGATGTATCTATCCTTGAAATTGGCGATGGTGTTCACGAAGTTCTATCAACTTCAGGTGATACTCATTTAGGTGGTGACGACTTCGACCAAAAAGTTATGGATTGGATTACAGAAGAATTCAAGAAACAAGAAGGTATCGACCTTAAAGGCGACAAACAAGCTATGCAGCGTGTAAAAGAAGCTGCAGAAAAAGCTAAAATCGAATTATCATCAGTTATGGAAACAAGTATCAACTTACCTTTCATTACAGCTGATGCTAACGGTCCTAAACACTTAGAATTAAACTTAACAAGAGCTAAATTTGAAGATTTATGCCGTGACTTGTTAAACAGATGTAAAACTCCTGTAGAAAACGCTTTGAAAGATGCAGGTGTTTCAAAATCTGATATTGATGAAGTTGTATTAGTTGGTGGTTCAACTCGTATTCCTGCTGTTCAACAGTTAGTAAAAGAATACACAGGTAAAGAACCTAACCAATCAGTAAACCCTGATGAAGTTGTTGCTGTTGGTGCTGCTGTTCAAGCAGGTGTACTTGCAGGTGAAGTTAAAGATATCGTACTTCTTGATGTAACTCCATTGACTCTTGGTATTGAAACATTAGGCGGAGTTATGACTCCACTTGTTCCAAGAAACACTACAATTCCTGTTTCTAAATCTCAAGTATTCTCAACAGCAGAAAACAATCAAACAGCGGTTGATATCCACGTACTTCAAGGTGAAAGACCAATGGCTAAAGATAATAAATCTTTAGGTATGTTCCGTCTAGACGGTATTCCACCTGCAATGAGAGGATTGCCTCAAATCGAAGTTACATTTGATATCGATGCTAACGGTATTGTAAATGTTTCAGCAAAAGACAAAGCTACTAACAAAGAACAAAAAATTACTATCACAAACGGTTCTAACTTGTCAGAAGAAGATATCGATAAGATGGTAAAAGAAGCTGAAGCTAACGCGGCTGAAGATAAAAAGAAAAAAGAAGAAGCTGAAATCAAAAACAATGCTACAAGTTTAATCGGTTCTGCCGAAAGAATTGTAAAAGATTTCGAAGGCAAAATCGACAGTGCTGACAAAGATAAATTAGACGAACAAAAAGCAGCTTTACAAAAGGCTATTGATGAAAACAAACCTGTTGATGAGTTGAAAAAATTGTCTGATGAATTACAACAAACAATGTTCAGCATCTCACAAAAGGCATATGAAGCTGTTCAAAAAGAAGAACAATCAACTGCTTCAAGTGAAAATGCTTCATCAGAAGAAAACAAAGGTTCTGACGATGATGTAATCGATGCAGAATATACAAAAGAATAGGATAATCTAACACACCTATATAAAAAAAGACGAGTTACATACTCGTCTTTTTTTTCATTGAAATTAAAAAAGGCGGTTTTAAAACCGCCTTTAATTTTTTTGCGTCAGCACGCAAGTGCTAAATATTTGCTAATTGCAAGTAATAGTCGTTTGCTCGTTCAAATTTGTGAGCCGCATTAAATAATCTGCTTTCTTGCAATTGTGGTGCAAGGATTTGCAAGCCAATCGGCATTCCATCTCTGTCAAATCCTGCCGGAATACTCATACCTGGAATTCCTGCAAGGTTTGCTGAAATTGTTGCAATATCAGTCAAATACATTGCTAGAGGATCAGATGATTTTGCTCCAAGTTCAAACGCTGTGTTAGGGCAAGTTGGTGAAATCAAAATATCTGCCTTTTTGAATGCTTCTACAAAGTCTTGAGTAACTAGTGCTCTCATTTGTTGAGCTTTTTTGTAATAAGCGTCGTAATAGCCTGATGATAGTGCATAAGTACCAAGCATTATACGGCGTTTAACTTCAGGTCCGAAACCTTCTGCCCGTGATTTGGTGTACATTTCCATCAAGTTTTTAGCATCAGGTGTTCTGTAACCGTATTTAACACCGTCAAATCTTGCCAGGTTTGATGAACATTCAGCTGTTGCAAGAATATAATAAATACCGATTGAGTGTTTTAGGTTAGGAAGTGAAATCTCAACAATTTCAGCACCTAATTTTTTATAATCTTCAATCGCTCTTTGCATAGCTTTTTGAACATCTTCTGATAGACCTTCTGTCATAAGTTCTTTTATAACACCGACTTTTAAACCTTTGATATCGTTGTTTAAGTTTGCTGCATAATGTTCAACAGGCAAATCAAGTGATGTGCTGTCTTTAGGGTCGTGTCCTGAAATTACTTCAAGTAAGTTTGCAGCATCTTCGACTGTTCTTGCGAAAGGTCCTATTTGGTCAAGAGATGACGCAAATGCTATAAGACCGTAGCGTGAAACTCTTCCGTAAGTAGGTTTCATACCTACAATACCACAGAATGATGCCGGCAATCTGATAGAACCGCCTGTGTCAGAACCCAATGCCAAAGTTGCTTCGCAAGATGCAACAGATGCAGCAGAGCCGCCTGATGAACCGCCGGGAACTTTGTTTAAATCCCAAGGGTTATGAACTTTTTTGAATGCTGAGTTTTCGTTTGAAGAACCCATTGCAAATTCATCCAAGTTTGCTTTTCCAACAATTGGAACAAGGTTATTTAATAATTTTTCAGTAATTGTAGCGTTGAAAGGTGATACAAAGTTTTCTAAAATTTTAGAAGAAGCTGTTGTTTTGGAGCCTTTCAAGTTCATATTATCCTTTAATGCTAAAGGAACACCTGCAAGAAGTGGTAATTC
>JBKUMA010000221.1:0-3281 GCA_046955055.1 Candidatus Gastranaerophilaceae bacterium | reverse complement strand
ACTATGAACAAGTATTTTTTCTATTATCGTAATTATATTATCAATATTTTTTTATTGTGTCAAGTATATGTAGGATTTTTAACCTACATTTTACTTAATTCAAATATTTTATATTCACCAGGGTTAAGCCTTTCGAAGCTTAAAGATGAATTGTTACTGTTTATGTTTTTTGCAACATAATCGTTATCTTCTAAAATATATTCTTTTTGCACGGAATAATCACCAGGCAATTGGATTTGTTTATTTAAAACAGGTGTCCCTTCTACAATTTCTGAATAACAATTTCCATTATCATCAGTCTTGCTTACTTTTTCGGTTGGATAGTTGTAATTTGAAACTACTAAAAAGGCTTTTTTTAGTGGTTCTTTTGATATAATCCATGCCGAAAATCCATCTTCGTCTTGAGTTATTATTTGTGCTTCACCGTCGGTAATTATATTCTGCGATTTTACAAACCTATCTATAGCATCAAATTTTTTGTAAAACTCATAATTGTTTTCTCTTTCCATTGAAATTTCTTCGCCAATAACGCATTCTATACCATGCCTTGTGTAACTTTCATCTCCATCAACATATAAAACCGGTCTTTGTGCGTATTTACCTCCAGGTAACATTTTGTATTTAAACCATTTGTATAAAGCACCGTTTTCTCCTAATTGTCCTGGATACTGGTCAATACATCTGAATTCACCGTCCTGATTATTATATGTTTTTAAGATAGAAAGCATTTGACCTTGCTTAAAGTTAACATTATAATTTGCAAGGTGTTGATTATCCTCGGTAATTTTTTCCGGTGTTTTTTCGCTTTGGGAAACAATATCATTACCCCATAGCAAATCAAAATTCATGCCTTGATGATATTCTTTTAAGAAATCATCCCAAAGCATGTACTCGGCAAGAGTTCCAAAATATGGAACAACTTCTTTCATAGCATTGTTTAATTTGTTTAATACAACTCTTGGTGCTCTGTAACTGATAGGCATGCCATCTTTTTCGGAAACTTTATCAACAATATGGTCAATATGGTCGACTCTGAAACCGTCAAAATTATAATCTTTTTGTAGTGATTTCATGTAATTAATAAAGAAATCTATAACGTTTTCATTAAATTTGCCGTTTTCTAAGCAGCAAAAATAGTAAGGTGTTTGACAATCTAAATTTGCGAAATTAGTAACATCTTCACCTTTGTAATCGTAATGTTTAAATGTAGGATAACCTCCGCATTCACTCATTTTGTCGTAAACAGGTACACCTGCTGAACACCATGCCCCGCCTGGAGCAGGCCATAAACCTTCTTTAATTAATTCTTGAATAATATCTATTTGTTTAGTTATGTCACTTTCAGTAAGTTTTTTATTAGGTTTTACCTCTAATATTTTAGCCGTAATCTCTTTAACTTTTTTATGAAGTTTAGTTTGATTATTTTTTAATAGCATTTCATTGGAGTATTTTTTCTTAACTTCGTCCATTCTAGAATCAAAGCTATTATATATATTTTGATAATGAGAAGTTAAGTCGCCGGATGTTCCTCCGGAAACTTGTTTGTATATTCCCTTGACTACTTCTACGTCATCAGGATCTATTGTTTTAGAAAGTTCTTCTGCTGTTTTATCAATTTCTTTTTCTATTACACTGTTTAATTCTGAAATGTCGTACCACCTAGCTATTTCAGGATTAGCTAGAACAGCTTTAGAAAATCTTCCTGTCTGAGGCAGAATGTCATATATAACAGGATGTCCTGCTAGTTGTGCCATGGTAATAAATGTCTGTACCTGTCCTTTAGCATCCAAACCTGTTAACTCTTCTATTTCTTTATCAAGCAGCTGTTCACTGACTTCTGAACTTTTTGGAAGATAAGCACATCCGAATTCTCTTGGATGGAAAGGTATCATATATATAGTTGTATTAAATATATTATTATCTAAATTACCGGTAGGCAGAATTAACAGCTGTCTGAGCCAGTCAATAAACTTTCCTGTTTCTTTAGTCTTATTGCCGTTACCCAAACCTGCAAGGTTAATTAATTTAATATCATGCCCTTCTTTTTTTATCCAGTCTGAATTTTTAACATTGTTTCGTGCAAGAACACTTATATTTTTATTATCAAATGTAAACTTGCCGTCTTTGAATACTCCGTTGTTACTCCATTTAATTTCAAGACCGAACAATATTTCTTCTGTAGTTAATTCTTCAAGAGCTTTTATATACGGATAGGGCAAATAGCCGTATTTTGAAATAATACTCTTAAGATAGTTTTTTCTACCTTCTGATATGTTTTCAAAAGTATATGTTCTTTTTAGTATTGAGTAAAGTTCATTTAATATACTATCTTTAGGACTTTCTTGTTCCTTTTTTCCAAATAGAAATTCTAACATGATACACTCCCTTTTAAATGATATTTAAAATTATACCATGCAAACAGGTGATTGTTTATATATATAAAAAAATAATTGTACTTAATACAATACTACCCAACATGGTAATGGATTAATTCTGTAAGGTATTCTTTAATTGATACCAGGATATATAAAACAGATATTAAAATGATAATCTTTAGTTGTTGTACATAGTTAGTTAGGAGAAAAGAGGGGAAAATGACAGAAAAAACTGAGGCACAAAAAACAGAAACTATCAAAATTGTAATTGTCGAAGACTTTAAATTGACAAGAGTCGGCTTAAGATGTGCTTTGAACTCAAATGAAGATATGAATGTTGTAGCAGAGTCTGAAGATGCAATCGAAGGGTTGAAACTTATCGAAAGACAAAAGCCTGATGTTGTCTTAATGGATTTGGGACTGCCGGGCATGAACGGTATTGAAGCAATGTTAAAGGCTAAAGAAATTGCACCTGAAACAAAAATTATTGCACTGACTTCACATGACAGAGCCGAAGAAGTTGTTGCTGCTTTAAGTTCAGGAGCTAGTGCATATTGCTTAAAAGATATTGATCCGAATAAACTTGCGGATGTAGTACGCGATGTGGCAATGGGTGTTTGCTGGATTGACCCTATGGTTGCACAACTTGCTTTGAATTCTTTACCGAAAGTTGAAAATATAGGTTTCTTACCAAACAAATCTCAAAATGAAGGCAGAGTTCCTTTAACAGAAAGAGAGTTTGAAGTTTTGAAGCACCTTGTATCAGGTAAAAGTAATACAGAAATAGCAAAAGAACTTATTGTAAGTGTACATACTGCAAAGGCTCACGTTTGTTCTATTTTGCAAAAAATGTGCGTAAATGACCGCGTTCAAGCGGCAGTAAAAGCAGTAAAAGAAGGCATGGTC
>JBKUMA010000220.1:0-3315 GCA_046955055.1 Candidatus Gastranaerophilaceae bacterium | reverse complement strand
GATGTAGCATATCTCTATTGTAACAGTTTTTTATAAAAAAACAACTCCTAAAAATCACCGCTAAATTTGAATTGCGGGGGGGGGGCACGAATTTAATGCTTTTTCATCTAACATTTTAAGCCTCCTTTTTAATATATTTATTATGGGGTATTTATTCGTTTCTGTCAATAAAAAAAACAGACTAATTTTAGCCTGTTTTTTGCACTGTGATTTTCGCGTTTGTGTTTTTTAGTTTTTCTTAAATAAACTTTTTATTGAATTTATTAATTCCTTGAAAAATTTTTGGAATGAAAAAGATTCTTCTTGATTTATTTCCCAATTCTTTTGATAACCGAAGGTATCAATTTCAGGTTTTTTAGCGAATATACTTTCAGTATTCTTGTTTTGTTTTTCTTTTTCTTCTCTTTCGCCTTGAGCCATGTAACCTAAGTTACCGCCTCCGCCGTCATTTTGCATTGATGCGGCTGCTTTGATTACAGGTTTTGTACTCAATACATTTACATCGAATGACATAGCTTTTTCCCTTTTGTTTTTCCCTTATATATATAAAGTATTTTTCATGAAGAAATGTTACAAAATAAGAGGATTTGTAACAAAAAATTTACATTATGTTATGCGTTTATATACCAAAATTTTCACAGGTTATTCGCTGAACTTTAATACACTTTGACATTTAAAACCTACTTCAAATAAATCTCGTTTTCTTACGGCGTAACTTATATCAGGTCTGTATTCTTGAATATTCGGAGTTATTAAAAATTCGACAATATTATTTTCTTCATCATATTCAATTTTTATTTTTTTTATAAGGCTCAAGTGTGCTCTGTCAAAACCGTCAGACAATTTTAAAATTCCACCTAGTCTTTTAACTGTTTTTCTGTCTTTTTTGTCAAAGTTTTTATAAACATCATGTTTATTTTTTTTAGGCAAACTGCCTCTGTGGTATCTGCATATGCAGCCGATAATTTCTGCATCGTGGTCGTTAAATCCTTCAATGCCGTTTTCAATAACGATTTCCATACTATGAATATTATGGTCATCGGATTCAATTGCATATCCTATGTCATGAAGCAGTGCGGCAGCCTCAAGATAACTTCTCTGTTTGTTAGACAGGGCATGAAGTTTCATTGACACTTCATCAAAAATCATCATTGCCAGTCTTCTCACCTCGATAGCATGTGACTTATTAGCACTGTATTTGGAAAGCATTTCTTCTGCAGATAGTTTCATATAAAATTAAGATTAGCAAAAAAACGGATATGTTGCAAAATTTTCTGTTATAATAAATTTATATAAGAGGAGAGTTATGGATACTTTTGATAATCTAAACGTGAATTTTGATATTCCGTCTGATGTTCTGGATGAAATACAGCAAAATATCCAAAATATTATTGAAGGCTTTGATATTCCCGAAGATAACAAATACGATGTTATTAAAAAAATCAATTTTATGTATTCTCAGACCAAACATATGTCTATTACCGATCCTTTGACAGGATTATTTAATAGAAGACATTTTGAAAGCAATTTAGATAGAGAATATTCGAGAGCAAAACGTTACAAAAATGAATTGAGTTTTGCAATTATTGATATAGATTTTTTCAAGAAAATAAACGATACATATGGACACAGCTGCGGTGATTACGTTTTGAAGGAAGTGGCATACATTATTTCAAATACTTTTAGGATTTCAGATATGGTGTTTCGTTATGGAGGAGAAGAGTTTGTTGTAATTCTTACGGAAACTCCACTTGAAAATTCAATAATACCTCTTGAAAGACTAAGAAAAGCGGTTGAAGCTTCAAAATTTGTATTTAACAAGCAAGAGATTAAAGTTACTGTAAGCATCGGTGCAAGTTCTATAAATGAAGATGTCGCAAATGCTTGGGAAATGTTTGATTTGGCAGATAAGGCTCTTTATTTTGCAAAAGAAAACGGACGCAATCAAGTAAAATTATCCTCTTGAGTAATAGTAAAAATTAGGGAAAGTTATAAGGTATAATTATGATAAGAAAATTTTTGAGTTTATTGATAACTTTTGTAATGGCATACTCAGCTGTAAACGCTGCTGAAAATTACAACTACGTTAAAGCAAGACATATTTTAGTAAAAACAGAAGCAGAAGCTATACAAATTAAGAAAGCAATAGATGACGGCGGAAGTTTTACATATTATGCACAAAAATATTCTATATGTCCTTCAGGTCAAAAAGGCGGTGACTTGGGATATTTTGGACACGGACAAATGGTAAAGCCTTTTGAAGATGCGGCGTTTAATCTTCCTGTCGGTCAGGTTTCAGAACCGGTAAAAACGCAATTTGGCTGGCACTTGATAGAAGTTGATGATAAAAAATAGTTACAAAAAAAGAGGCTTAATTTAAGCCTCTTTTTTTATATTTCAAATTTAAAAATTATTTTTGCTCACCTTGTGGTGCTTTTGTTTCAGGTTGAGATTGGCTTTGAGCTTTCAAGGCTTTTTTAGATAATTTTGCCTCACCTATAGTTTTATTGTAAGTTTCAGGGTTAACAATATTCATTTTTTCCCAGCAGCCAGGAATTCCTGATTTTGCGTCGCAAATGCAGTTTCTCCAAGTAACACCGGTTTTTTTGTCAATCATAATTGTCAACATATTGCTTCCAGTTACAACAGAATATCTGTCATTATTTTTTTGATTTGCAAATTGTATCCACATTGTTGCGATTAAAACGACTGCCAAAGCAATTAAAATATTTTCTTTCATATGAACCTCTGTCTTAATAACAAATTAATTATACACAAATAGTTAGAATTTGTCATTTTGTTATAAAAGAATAATGCTTTTGTATAGCATATAAATAATTCATAAGGCTAATGCAAAAGTCTAAGAAAATATTTACAATATGAATGTTGTAAAAAAATGAAGGGATATATTATGGTTTTATTATTAAGATGGTTATTATTTGCACTTGCAATTATTTTTGTTGCTTGGCTTGTCCCTGGAATTTATGTAGATAATTTCCAAAGTGCCATGCTTGTAACTGTAATTATTGCATTAATCAATATTTTCTTAAGACCTTTGATTACATTAATTACGCTTCCTATAAACATTTTAACTTTAGGAATTTTCGGTCTGATAATTAATGCTTTGTTATTTATGCTTGCAGGGTATCTTGCACCGGGATTTGGTGTAGAGGGATTTTTGAGTGCATTTTTGGGCTCTATTGTATTGTCATTCCTTGGTCTTGTGATAAATATGGTTACTTTAAACGATGATTAATTTTCAAAAAAATTAATTATAAAAAGCTCCTTTCAATAATTTATAAAGGAGCTTTTTAT
>JBKUMA010000219.1:0-3354 GCA_046955055.1 Candidatus Gastranaerophilaceae bacterium | reverse complement strand
CTTATAGAAAGTACATTAGAAGATTCTTTTACAGCACGAACCATATCACCTGTAATTGCACAAAGTGCGGTTAAGAATAGATTTCCGAAGCTGTGACCTTCAAGACCTTCGCCTGATTTAAATCTGTATTGAAAAAGTTTTGTAACCAAATCTTCGTCATCAGCAAGTGCTGCAATACAGTTTCTTATATCTCCCGGCGGCAAAACACCCATTTCTTCACGTAATCTTCCTGAACTTCCGCCGTCATCACCAACAGTAACAACTGCTGTAATATTATTTGTTATATGCTTAATCCCTTTTAATAACATTGAAAGCCCAGTACCACCGCCAATTGCAACAATTTTTGGTCCTCTGTTAAGTTTTCTTTTTCTATAAAGAGCTTCTAATAATGATTGGTTGTCTTTACCATCAATTATAGAAAGGTTAGTCTTAGTCCAACCTTTAAAGAACATGCCAGCCCCAAACATTACAATTGCAAAAGCAATCCATTCAGTAGAAACATTTCTTGCCACTTTTTGTATAAACGACATTGTATAAAATATAGGTCTTACATCAAATAAAATTAAGACACCCAGAGTCATACATACAGCACCCAAAAATATAAGTGCGAACCATCTTTTTACTTGTAAACCCGGCATTAACCATCTTGCTTCTTCCGGCATCTTCATATTATTTTTAAATTTTTTCATCACCAATCACCTTGTTCTATTTTAAATTTATTCAACCCATCCTGATGCATATGCATTTTTGTAATTAACAGGAACAGGAGTAATTATTTGTCTTGCTCTTTTGATTAATTCCACAGAGTTTGACAATCTGCTTGAGAAATGGATTGTATCAGCATTAACAAAAGTTTTTCCGCCTTCAATATTTGAAACTTGCGAATATGTAAGCAGAGTTTTTAAACGTTGAATTTCCATATCTGTATTTTCATTATCTTTTGCAATAGAATTTACAGTCCCGTCAACATTGTACATCTTTTCCAAATAAACTTCCTGTGCAATAGGAATGTTAACAAATTCACCGGTTTTAGCCGTAACATCACCGGCAGCACCATAGTATACCAGCCATTGAGAGCATTTTTTAACAGCCTTAGCAATAGAACATGAAAAATTAAAATCCTCAGCGGCCATTTTATACATAGCACCGTGAGGACGAACATGTTCTATTTCTAATTTTAATGTTTTAGCGAATGACATCAAAGCTCCAACCTGATAGATTACAAGTGCTTCAATCTCATCTTCTGACAATTCCATTGGTCTGTATCCAAAACCTTGTATATCATCAAACCCGATATGAGCACCAACTACAACATTCTTTTCCTTTGCCTTTAATAAAGCATTTTTGATTGTCATAGGATCACCGGCGTGAAAACCGCAAGAAACGTTTACGGAACTTACGTAATCCAAAAGTTCAAACTCGCAGTTATTCTTATAAATTCCGAAGCTTTGTGCTAAATCACAGTTAAAATCTATATTTTTAATTGATTTTTTTTCTAATATATCCTGCATATTATTCTTTCCGTTAAAATATTTACTCTAATGAGATAATTATACTTCTAAAATATTTAATTACCATAATCTTTACATAAATTTAACGGAAATAAACAAATAGCAAAATCAATAATTTACAAATACATCAGCAACTTCCAAAAACATATATTGCTTGGTATAATAAGCCAATTGAGAAATATCTTTTTTACTAAAACTTTTTACATTGAAACAAAAATCAAACTTCTTGCTGCCGCTAATGTGAGGTGCAGAATAAAATAAATAAATGTAACCATTTGTAAGAATGTAATATTCGCCTTTAAAATACATTTTATCCATTAACTCATCTAAATTGATTTTATCGTTAAAATTTTGTTTTTCTAAATCAATATCAGACTCATTAAAATTAATATATTTAATATACAAAGAGCGTTTACAAAGTTTACTCTTATTCCACTTTTTAGTTACATAATCCGCTGTAATATCATTAAATTTTGCAATTCTTTTAAACTCTCTGCTGTCATAAGTGTTATAACCTAACACAAGAAAAAACGGTACAATAAGTCTTTCCCTGATTTCATCCACTGTTAAGTTGTTATAATTTTGCATAGCAGGCCCGTTTTTAAGCACTGCCAGATTACGTGCAAGCACGCGTCTATTTAACTTATATATTACTCTCTTGCAGAAGAAATATATAAAATAAGAAAATACTACTACCAGCAGAAATATAACTAAAGCGACCAATATCATATACTTATTTTAACACTTTTTTATAGATTTTTCAAGTATAGTTTCAATAAAAAATCTCTGCACTATTTGTACAGAGATTTTTTATTTTTTTTTGATTATTAGAACTATTTTGCTTGCAATTTGTTAACTGCTTTTGTTAATCTTGATTTTTTTCTTGCAGCTGTATTTTTGTGTAATACACCTTTAGAAACAGCTTTATCGCATAATTGATATGCTTTTGAAATAGCTGAATTTAAAGCTTCTTTATCTTCAGCTTTAGCAAGTTCTAATACTTTCTTAACAGCAGTTTTGATAGAAGTTTTGAAAGCTACGTTTCTAATTCTGTTTCTTTCAGCTGTTAATACTCTTTTTTTAGCAGATTTAATATTTGCCATTTTATTTGCCTTTCTTTACTCTTACGTCCGCTTAATGACTGCAGACACATTTGAGGATGTGAGTATTTTTATATTAAACAAAAAATTTAAATTTTGCAAGCAGAATGTAAAGCTGAATTAACACTAATAGTTCATTTTACCCTCTGATATAACTCTATAAGCACAGCTATGACCAGTTTTTGTAACATCACAGGTATCTCTGTAATCTTGTGTACCTCCATTACCATTCAATTCATTCGTATAAGGAAGCACTTTACCGTGTGAATTTTTATTCATATACAAGTAAAAAATATCTCGTCCTATCTGGTTCGGACCTTTCTTACCATTTACATCAATCGTAAAAGCAATATCAGGATGCCCCCACATTAAACCGCCTAGATTGTTCCTAAAACTGATAGCGACACTAGTTCCATCAGCCAAAACCAGAGGATAAGTGTCTCTATAAAAAGTATGGTCGCAAAAATTCCTAACATTCTCCAAACTGCCATTAAGATATTTTATTTTATCATATTTCACGGTACAAGGATTATCTGACCAGTTTGCAGTTCCAAAGCCACAGTCCTTTACAACGTTTAGATTTTTTTTGTATAGATTGAAGATACTATCATTACCCATTGTGCTTGGATCTGGATATTCTGACCAGCTCCAGTTAGCAGGATCACCCTCTTCTTCTATAATTTTGCTAGTAGCATTTTGAATTACTGAATATGTTTTTATTAATCTTTCTGCATAACCTCTGT
>JBKUMA010000218.1:0-3361 GCA_046955055.1 Candidatus Gastranaerophilaceae bacterium | reverse complement strand
ACCTTATACTCAATATCACAAATATCTTCAATTAATTCTTTTTCCATAATTACCTACTTTCATTCAACTATTTAATGCATATATGCACCATAATTGTAATTATATGCATTTGAATATATTTTGTCAACACCTATAATAAAAAGAATGAGAGATAAAAGATTAAAAGTATTAGGAGATAACATTAGAGCTGAAAGAATGAGAAAAAAGCTTTCTCAAGAGGCATTAGCCGGACTTATTGATGTTAATAAAGACTCTATACGAAGGATAGAAAATGGAGTACAGACACCTTCGGCTTTTATCGTATTTGATATTGCAAATGCTCTTGACATCTCTTACGAAGATTTATTCAAAAATGTTCCTAAAACAAAGGATTAAAGATGACTGAGGCTGTTCTAAAAGAAATTGAAGAGTTAGAAAAAATAAAAGAAAAATGTCTTTCCTGTCAAAAATGTCCGCTGGGCAAGACTCGTACTAATATCGTATTCTCAGGCGGTATACCTAACCGCAAACTTATGCTTATAGGAGAAGCTCCCGGATATTATGAAGATCAAAAAGGTGAGCCTTTTGTTGGTAAAGCCGGACAGCTTTTAGACAAAATTTTCGCCTCTGTAGGGTTATCAAGACAAAACGACGTTTATATATGCAACACACTAAAGTGCAGACCGCCTGACAACCGCGATCCGCTTCCTGATGAAAAAGAGGCGTGCAGAGAATACTTAGATGCACAAATAGAAATATTAAAACCAAGAATTATACTACTGTGCGGAAGAGTAGCTGTGCAATCGCTTCTTGGCACAACTCAAGGTATAACCAAAATTCGCGGTAAATGGTATGAAGGTCCAAACCATTCGAAAATGATGCCTATTTTTCACCCTTCCTATCTTTTAAGAAATGACAGCAGAGAAAAAGGCAGCCCGAAATGGCAAATGTGGCAGGATATTCAAGAAATCAAAAAAGTTTACGACCTTCTGGATGATATGTAATCTATTTAATAATGTCCGTAATATATCTGATTCCGCTTTTACTTGATGGCAGACAGTATGTAATATCAGGATAGAAGTAATATTGTCCTTTATTATTTCTCATTATTACAAGACTGAATAAATCATAACCAGTTTTATTAGGTCCAATTACTCCGTTAACATCCATTGCAAACATAGGTTTTTGAATTCCTGTCGGGTAATTAAATATAATAATACTAGTTCTGTCACCCATTACATAAACCTGATTAAATCTATCTATCATACTTTCACTGAAACCGGCACAAGCTGGTTTTGATGTGTATTCCTTATACTTACCTACACAGCCATCAGAAAGTGCATTATTTAGACATAACTTTTTAACATTTAAATTGGAAGCAAACTTTTTATAAAAATTTTCACAACCCATATACTGTGTTTGATAATTATCACTAGCACTGTAGAAACATCCGGTTTCTCCGCCTAAATCATCAACAGTTTTACGCAAAGCCTCATTATATGAGCCGTATGCCTGCTTGAATTGATCCTTTGTGTGTCTTATTGCTATCTTATCCAAAAAATACATTACTGTTAAAGAAAGTATAATGACACAAAACATAATAAACGCCATCAAAGGTGTCTTTACATTAGAAAACTTAATATCCATTAACATACTAACGTTATACCACCATGACTTAAAAATTGTCAATAGATTTTTATAAAATTTCCATAGGTTCAATTACAAAGTCAATGATATAAGGCCCATTATATTCAAAAGCTTCTTTTAATGATGGGATAATGTCGTCTTTAAATTCAACTCTTTTAGCTTTTATGCCGTAAGCTTCTGCAATTTTCAAAAAATCAGGGTTTGAAATCTTTGTCTGAGAATATCTGCCACCGCACATTTTTTCCTGCAGCTGTCTAACCATACCTAAATATCCGTTATTAAATATTAAGACTTTGACAGGTAGATTATAATCAACGCACGTCATAAGTTCTTGAATATTCATCTGTAAAGAGCCGTCACCCGTAATACAAATCACAGGTTGAAAATCGTTCGCCGCACACGCACCTATTGAAGCAGGGAAACCAAAACCCATTGTACCAGAACCTCCGGAAGTGATAAATTTACGCGGTTTATTGAATGTAAACAATCGCGAAGCCCACACTTGATGCTGTCCTACTTCCGTTGTTATTACAGGATTTAAGTCTTTTGTATATTCGTTAATAATTTCCATAACTTCAAAAGAATGAAGTAACTCAGACTTTTTAGAGTAACTTACTTTTTTGAATTTTAATTCTTCAACCCTTTGTATCCAATTCTTATTTTCCAAACTATCATTCTTGAACTTACCTGACATAAATGCGGATATCATTTTATTCAAAACATATTTTGCATCACCAATAACAGGTATTGCCGCAGGAATAATTCTTGAAATCTCATTTTCATTAATATCAAGATGAACCAATTTTCTTGCAAGTTCGTTATTTTGAAAACAACACCTGATTCTGTCATTAAATCTTGCACCAATTGCAAAAATCAAATCACTTTCACGTAACAACTGATTTGCAGAAGGATTTCCAAAAAGCCCAATCATTCCAAGATAGTTTTTATCATTCTGAGGATAAGTACCCAAACCCATCATTGTATTTACAACAGGTATATTCAAAAGTTTTGCAAATCTTTGTACTTCTTCTGATGCTTCAGACTGAATAATTCCGCCGCCGGCAACAATAACAGGTCTTTTAGCAGAACATATTGCTTCCAAAGCCTCATCGACACTTATATCAGAAGCAACAGTTTTACTAACTGTATATTCAACTTTTGGCTCAAAACTACAAGTCTCAGAAAATATATTTTTCGCCAAATCCACAACTACAGGTCCCTGTTTGTCTGACATAGCAGTATGAAAAGCTTCAACAAGCGTAGCTTCCAAATCATTTACATTTGTAACCTGAAAATTTTTCTTTGTACAAGATTTTGTAATATCAATAATATTAACCTCTTGAAAAGCATCCTTCCCAATTAACTCAGCACTGACCTGACCAGTCAAAACAACAAGAGGGTAACCGTCCAAATATGCGTTAGCCAAACCTGTAACGATATTTGTAGCCCCCGGTCCTGATGTAACAAGAGCGACTCCGCATTTGCCGCTAACGCGTGCATATCCTTCTGCTGCATGAACAGCAGCCTGTTCATGTCTTACAAGATAATGCTTAATATCATTTTGTTTAAACAACTCATCATAAACACTTAATACAATTCCGCCCGGATATCCGAATACAGAATCAACACCAAGAGTTTTTAATGTTTCCAAAACAATTTTTGCACCGGTTAAAGTTTGCAGATTTTCATTAATAGCAGGCATAATACGTTCTCTCTGTTTATTTTTATAATCAGG
>JBKUMA010000217.1:0-3364 GCA_046955055.1 Candidatus Gastranaerophilaceae bacterium | reverse complement strand
ATACATGGATAAAAGTTCATCTTTGTTGGGCACAGATAAGCCTTCCTCCTGAGTTTGGCAACTTTCGTCTGCATCGTCAAATTTTGTACCTGATGAGGCATTTGTTTTATACACTTCCGGAGCCACTGCCTGAACTGTAATATCCGGATATATTATTGTTACAAAACCTATGTCTTTACCTACTTCATTTGGACGTGCAAGACCGTTCATGTCGTAAATTGCATTAACACATACTCTGTCTTGTCCCCAATGCTTTTCTGCTTTTTCATCACTTATACAGCCCGGGTTATAGAATAAATTTACACTGTAGCCATTGGACAATACAAAGCCATAACTCGTTGAGGTTTGGGCGACATCTCTTAATGTTGTTCCATTAGACATACCTGACGTCAAATCACTTAATTTTTTAGGCATTGTCATCTTCTTTTTTGGCTCTGACAAAGTGGTTATTGCATTAGGATTTGTTTCTATCCCGCAAGAACGCAAATCATTGTTTTTGCAGGTTTTTATTAGTTGAATTTGCTTGCGTAAATGGTTTTCTACGAAATCTTCTGCGTCTACTGCATTGCCAATTCCTTCTGTAACAGTGATATTTCGAACTGCTCCGCCAATGGTTGCTAATGCCTTTTGACGAGCACCACGATATTTTCTGTCATTAGCATTATTTATTAATGCAGGCATTGTTAACGCGGCAACTATTCCGATTATGCCAAGCGTTATTAAAACCTCAGACAA
Organism: Candidatus Gastranaerophilaceae bacterium; assembly: GCA_046955055.1. Taxonomy (GTDB): domain Bacteria; phylum Cyanobacteriota; class Vampirovibrionia; order Gastranaerophilales; family Gastranaerophilaceae; genus JBKUMA01. The sequence goes on along the minus strand of JBKUMA010000217.1, from coordinate 2,629 downwards.
GGTAAACGCCTTATTACGCGTAAGGAGCTTTAAATTTCTGCCCCCCCCCCAACATGGGTGTTAATTAATGACTTTTTCATACTTTCCTCCTTGTTTATTTAATTTCCATATCATTGACCAAAAGCAGTTGAATTTCACCAGGTAAAATTTTCTCAACTATTTTTCCTTTATTAATTACAGGAATACTTTGTATCTTTATAGGTATAACCATGTTTTCCTGTTTTATACCAGGAACTTTTACTTCTATATTTGCTACACTTCTAAAATCCATGTTTCCTATAACAATTATACTTTTACCGTCATAAGAAAGTGAATACGCAAATACACTTGATAAATTTGTTTTTAAGGGCTTAAATTTACCCATTGTAATAAATGGCATAAATTTAATTTTGAAACCGTTTGCCATTATAAAATTATCAAGAATACTTCTGTTGTTTCCACCAGGGGCTCTGGAGAAGTTAAATATATCAATTTTACCTCTGTGAACAAAATAGTAATCGTCATCAGTAAATGTTTTAATAGCTTTTTTATTTGCCCACGCATAAATGTAATTGTCACCGGTATCAAAACCGTCTACAAAATAAGAGTTTACAGGCAGAGTAGCATTCAACCAAATAATCATTTCACTGAATTTAGGACCGTTAATTAAAATAGGACTCAACTCATCATGAGTTGTAAAACTTCCTATTACAGCCTTGTTAGAAGGATATTTTGTATCAAGAGCTTTGACTGCATAAATTCTATCGTACAATTCTTTTGACGATTTCCAGTTCTTCAAATCAAAGAAACTTCCGTAATATCCATCAAATCCTGCTTCCAAAAGTTTATTGTACGGTGTGAAAACAGCCCCGTCTGCAACAGGTGTTGTCCAACTTTCTGAGGCTTCGGCAAGCCATAAAAACTGAGGATCTTTTTTTCTTGAATAAGAAATTAACTCTTTCCAGAAAGCTGCCGGCTTTAATGTCGCAACATCAGCACGTATTCCGTCTGCCCCGAGATTAATTACCATATCTACAAATTCTTTAAATAGATTATAAACATCTTGATTAACATTAGTTTCAGTACCTGCATTTAAAAGTCTTACGTCAGTCCAATCAGCAGGAACAACAGGCTGTCCTGATTTATCCTTAACAAAAAGTTCTGGTCTTTGTAAATACAAATCATATGAACCGCATGAAGGCAAATCAATTATTACACGTATTCCGCGTTTATGAGCCTCATCAATAAATTTGCGTGCCTGTTCTTCAATTGATAGTGCACTTTTTTCACTTTTTAATTGAGGATTTAAAGTATTAAAACTTGAGGCTGCATACAAAGAACCTGCAGTACCCATAGCTTTTGTTTTTCCCACTGGAGTAATCGGCATTACATGAATTGTGTTAATGTTTTTTAATCTTAAATCATCAAGTTTTGCTATTGCGTTTAAAAAAGTACCGTTTTCTTCACCATCATCAAAATCAATAATTCCGTTTTTATTAATGTCTTGTGCGTTAAAAGTTCTTATATTTATTTCATAGATAATTGCTGCATCATTTTGAAACAATTTTCTTAAATCATTCAGCCAAACATCAGCAGAAAAAGCAGTTTGTGCTGTGAAAACAATTGCGATTAAAATTAAAAAAAGTTTTTTTATAACCTTCATAAACCTATCCCCTCTCATACAACATGCTACCAGAATAACCACGTTTTTGCAAATTATAAATTAACACTGGTCAAAATAAAATTTTTATATATAATTATGGTATATGAAAAAGTATTCAATCGGAATTGATTTAGGCGGAACAAAAATTCTTATTGCTCTTGTTAACAGAGAAACAGGAGAAGTTATCGCACATATCAAGAAAAAAACTAAAAAAGAAAAGGGTCCTAAAAATATCATTAAAAAAATGACTGAAGGGATTGAAGAACTTCTTGAAAACAGCGGTAAAAACCTTGACGAAATCAGTTCAATCGGTGTAGGAGCAGCGGGTCAAAACGACAGAGAAAATGGAATTTTAATAGCTGCACCTAATCTTGATTGTTACGATTTAAATATTAAAAAACTTTTAAGCGAACATTTTAATATACCTGTATTTTTAGGTAATGACGTTGAAATTGCAACTATTGGAGAAATGAAATTCGGTGCTGCAAGAGGCTATGATGATTTGGTCTGTATATTTGTCGGTACAGGTGTAGGTTCTTCTATAGTAAAAGAAGGAAAAATTATTACCGGTGCTACAGGAACAGCCGGCGAAATCGGACATATGATTGTTGATTTAAACGGACGCCAATGTGCTTGCGGAGCACACGGGTGTTTGGAAGCTTACGCTTCTCGCTCTGCTATTGAAAGAAGAATTGAAGGTGCTTTGAAAAAAGGCCGACAATCTTGTATTCTTGAATATCTGGAAACAGGCAAATCAATAACTTCAAGTATGATTCAAAAATCAATTGAACGTGATGATGAACTTGTTTTGCAATGCGTAACTGAGGCTTCAGAGTATTTGTCAGGCGGAATTGCAAGTATAATAAACTTTATTAATCCTAAACTTGTTGTACTTGGCGGCGGTTTGATAGATGCTGTGGATTTCTTTTATCAAAAAACAATTAAAAAAGCCAGATCCAAATCCTTGCCTGTGCCTGCTGCTAAGAT
>JBKUMA010000216.1:0-3372 GCA_046955055.1 Candidatus Gastranaerophilaceae bacterium | reverse complement strand
GTTTAACTATTCATTTCGTTTTAATTCTAGGGGCAATAATTTTATTATCTATATTTTTCAATCGCATTTCTAATTACAAGAAAAATTTTGCAAGTACAAAAATTAAAGATTTTGTTTTATCAGTTAATTCTGCAATAAAAATGGCCGAAAATGACTACGGCAATCTTAAAAATACCTATGATACGTATTTCTTTGTAGGAACATACCTTAAACCTTATATAAAAGGATCTGAAATATCACGCGAAAATACTAAATATGGCAAAAACGTCACAGTTTTAAGATTAAAAGATAAATCAAGTGCATATTTTATTTATGAATACTGTTTATTAATTTATTACGACATAAACGGTGAGCTACAGCCAAATGCAGAAGGCAGTGACCAATTTAACTTTATACTCTGTATGGCAAAAAATAACTGCAAAATCGAAAAAGGAAAAATTTCTTCATTAAAATGTAATTCGAATTCCAAAACTGAAAACAGGACCACACTGTATAATATCTGCAAATATTACAGATCAAGATGTACTCAGCTTATAGAACATGATAACTGGCAAATTAAAAATGACTATCCAATTAAACTATGAATTACATGTTTTTGCTTAAAAAAGCCAGGTTTTCAGGATGAAGCATATCAGAAATATTGTTTCCTGCACTAGCTTTTTGCTGTTCAATTGGCTCTTCTATCAGATTTTTGCCTTCTGCTGCTAATTTAGCTTGTCTTTTAGCTTCTGATTTGTTTGTCATATAAATATTTAATTTAGGGATACCTACACCAAGAACAAGACCTGAATATAAGTAACCTACTATTTGAGAAATATTTAATGCTCTTAATTTTGATTTAGTAGCATCATCCGCTGATTTAATAAGTTCTTTAAACGGTAAAGCTTTACCGTCTTTAACAGTTTGGATACCTTTTTTCTTAAGAGCTTCATAAAGAACTTCATCTCTTGTCTTAAGACTTGAATTACCTAACCATGAGAAGAAATTCTTAGCACCTTTCTTAGTAACATTAATAAGAGATTTGTCCATTAATCTAGCTGTACCTTTAGTAACAAGGCTGCCAAGAATTAAAAGGTTTAAGAAGCCTAAAGAATCTTTTACTGCACTTTCTCTAAGTTCATCCTTGTCACGAGCAGCTAAAAGACGTGAAGCAATTGTCATACCGTACACGAATTTCAACTGATTAATAGTAGGTGACATACCTTGGAATTGAATTTTGCTTAAAAATTTCTTAGGATTAGTAGTTATTGTAGCAAGTGCTCCTGCACTAAATACAACAGCTGCAATAGACTTCATTATTTTAAATTCTTTAGTCTTATCTTTTTCACGACCAGGCACTCCAACAAAACCGTCTTGTCCTGTTTTCTTTTTAGTTAAATACATATTTAACGGTTGAATAGACATACCTATTCCGGCAGCAACACCAAGCCCTAAAGCTGAACGCTGCAAGTTAAGTTTTTTCAAACCGTTAATATATTCGTTTGTATCAACCATTTTTGAATTCTTGAATGCATCGTCAACTTTGCCTTCCAAGAAAGTTTTTGATACATTATAAATATTTGCAATAAGTGTTTTTGAAGTGTTATCTGCCTTACGCTCAAAACCTTCAAGTACAACTCTTGATTCTGCCCCTGTGTCAGAAGTCATCAAGTTATGCATAAATTTGCTGAACTCTTTAAATTTAGCTTTATCATTTTTATTTATAAGCATATCTGACATTTTGCTTGAGAATTCTTTTTGAGTATCTTCAGACATTGCAATCAAACCTGATTCTTTATCTAAATCAGTATTAAAGAATTTTATATTTGCAGCAAGTTTATCAGTATAAGCTTTTACTACAGCCTTATTATCAGTGCCAGTCTGACGTGCTTCGTGCCAGTATTTAGCAAGAATATCAATAGTATTGTTATCAGCAAATATTTTATCAGCTCTTATACCGTATTTGTTATTAAACAGAGCTGCAAGAGCAAGTCCTGCACCTGTTCCATAAACACCTACCAAAGAGTGGTTAATTGTTCCTGCTGATTCTCTACGAGCTGTTTCTGTTCCTGCTTCAGGACCTCTGTTGATAAAGTCGACAGTTGTTCTAGGAATTACCATTGAACATAAATCTACCGCATTTGCACCCCAGGCCTGGTTAGTATCCAAGAATCTAAGACCTGAACTTACAATATCAGATGCTCCGGTAAATCTAATATTTTCTTTCTGCTGTATTTCTTTATTTAATTGTTGGGGTAGTATTTGTTGAATTTTCATAACTTGTTTTTCTCCTTACGAATTAAAAAATGCTTTAAACGCTGTGTTGTCTTTTACAAGGGTTTTCGAATAATCATCTGTTAATTTAGATGATTTCGAGTTCCCCGATGTCCCTGCTCCGCTAGAGGATGAGGAGGACTTCGCGGCGTTTGCATCATTCGTTTGCGATGCCTTATCTGCATTTAATTTCGCAAGTTCTTCCTGACGTTTTTTATTTGTTTTTGTTCTTGTATATAATGGTATAAATATACCGAGTGAAATTAGTGAGAATGCTAAGTTACCAATTTGGCAGATAGTTCTCAAGTTTTTATCTTTAACTGTTGCCAATTCATCAGTTGATTTAATTGATGTATGTTTAGCCCAATTCCAGAATTTCTTCAAGATATTTGCATCTTTAGGAACTTCTTTCATTCTGTTAATCAATTTAACACCGGGCTGAAATTTTTCAATAGCCGTAGCTATACCTTTTGCGGCATAATCTCCCAAGAAATAGAAACTTGAGAAGGTTGCAATATCACGAACAGTAGCTTCTCTTAGTTCATTTCTGTCTTCTGAAGCTGCCATTCTGCTTGCAAAAGTTGCTGTAGAAATTATTCTAGCCTGATCCATACTTGGGAACAAACCTTTGAATTGTAATAGATTTTTGCTAGGCTTATCCATAATCATTGATAAAGCTGCAACACCTATCATTGAACCGACTGAAATAAATTTTTGCTTTAATAATTCAGCTTTTTGTTTAGGTGTCAATTCCTGATCTTCTTTTCTATCTTTGAAATCACTATAGATAGGAGCACCTTTTTTACCTGATGATTTTCTGGTTATCCATCTGTTAATTGGTTGAGCAGCAATTGCAAGAGGAATAATAACTCCAAGCCCTGCAATACTTTTTACATTAACAAGTTTTTTTGCACGTTTAAAATATTCATCAAGTTTAGCCGAATCTGTTATATTTTCTTTTACGAGGTTATGTAAAAGCTTGCTGCCATCTCTGGTCAATGATTCAAAACTGTTTGAGAAGAATGCCTTATCTTTAGAAAATTTAATGTTTTCTGATATATGTGTCTTTTTAACCAATTCCTCATAAGCAGTTTTAACATCTTTGCCGTTATACTTATC
>JBKUMA010000215.1:0-3379 GCA_046955055.1 Candidatus Gastranaerophilaceae bacterium | reverse complement strand
CCTATAAAAACAGCTGCAATTCTATTTTTGATTGGTATTATAGCTGCAATTCATTCAACTTACTTTCAATCAACCGACGATGCTTTTGTTGAAGGTAGATTAATCTCTGTTGCACCTCGTGTATCAGGCCCTGTAGTAAATCTTCTTGTAGACGATAATGATGAAGTCGAAGCTGGACAACTTTTGTTAGAGATTGACCCAAACGATTACGAAGTTAAACTTCATCAGGCTGAAGCAAAACTTGAAGAAGCAAAAGCACAATTAAATGTAACAGAAAAACAGGTAGAAGAAGGCAGTTCAAATTTAGACCAATCTTTTCAGGACGTAAATTCTACAAAATCAAAATTAGACTTTGCACAAAAAGACCACAAAAGATATTCTGATATGTACAAAGAAGGTATCGTTTCTAAACAAGATTATGATAACAGTTCTACCCATTTGACAGTTGCACAGGCAAACTATAAAGCTGCAAATGAAAAATCAAAAGCTTTAAAATCAGCTTTAGACTCACATAAAGCAAAAACCGAAGCTGTATCAGCCGAAATTAAGAGACTAGAAGCAGAAGTTGAACAGGCAAAGCTTGATTTGTCCTATACAAAAATATATGCACCACAAGCTGGTATGGTAGCTTCTAGAAGCGTGGAAAAAGGTAACTACGTACAAGTAGGCCAGCCTTTAATGGAAATTGTACCGCAGCAGGTTTGGATTGTTGCAAACTTTAAAGAAATTCAGCTTACAAATATGAAAAAAGGGCAGCCGGTTTCAATAAAAGTTGACACATATCCAGGAAAACGTTTCAAAGGACATGTTGACGGAATTCAAAGAGCCACAGGTGCTAAGTCAAGTTTATTTCCGCCTGAAAATGCTGTCGGCAGTTATGTAAAAATTGTTCAACGTGTACCTGTCAAAATTCTTTTTGATGAAGACATAAAAGAATACAACATAGTACCAGGTATGTCAGTAGTTCCAAAGGTAAAAGTTAAATAATGGAAAAGCTTAAATCCAACCCCTACATAACGGCAATGGTAATCCTATTGCCATCTATACTTGCCCTTTTAGCAACATCTGCAACAAATGTTTGCCAGCCAAACATTGCTGGTTCATACGGAGCAACACAGTATGAGGCAAATACGGTTATCACAAGCTACATTATTGCAAACGGGATAATGCTTCCTACAACAGGCTTTTTGGCTAAAACTTTAGGTAAAAAAACATTTTTCTTATCTTGTATTGCATTGTTCTGCATAGGTGCATTTTTATGTATAATAGCACCTAATCTTCAAGCATTAATTGTAGCGAGAATTATTCAGGGTATTGGCGGAGGTTGTATTTTGCCTCTATGTCAGGCAATGCTTTTAGAAATTTTCCCTGATAAAAAAGGTCTTGCAATGGCTTTATTTGGAGTAGCTGCTATGTTTGCCCCTTTGGCAGGGCCGTTCTTTGGAGGCTACTTAACTGATAATTATTCGTGGCAATGGGTTTTCATAATAAATATACCGCTTTGCCTTTTATCACTTTTGCTAGTACAGATTATTCTTCCTAAAGATGTACCGGTCAAAGAAAAATATAACAAAAAATTTGATATAGTTGGATTTCTTGGGATAGCAGTTGCAATGGGCTGTCTGCAAATAGTTCTAGATAAAGGTCAGCAGTACAACTGGTTTGATACACCCTGGATTTGCTGGCTCACAGGAATTTCAATATTTTCATTCGTATTTTTCTATGTATGGGAATTGGAATACAAATATCCGTTAATAGATATAAGAGTATTTAAAGACAAGAACTTTTTATTCGGCACATCAATAAGTTCTGTTATTAATATTCTTTTATACAGTACACTGCTTCTGGTACCTTTATTTTCACAAGGGCTAATCGGTTATAGTCCGTCAGCGTCCGGACTTGCAATGCTTCCAAGAGCCGTTATATGTTTAATCGGTCTTCTTGTTATGGGTGAAGTTGCAAAGTATATTGAAAACAGAGTCCTTACAGCAGTAGGATTTATAATAATGGCAGGTGCAATCATTATGCTATCTCACTTAAGTACAACAGCTTCAATAGAAAGCATTATAATTCCAAATATGATTTTATGTTTCGGTGTTTCAGTTGCCTTTGTTCCAATAACTGCACTTTCATTTTTAACACTTCCTGCGAACAAAACCGCAGATGCAGCAGGTTTGCACGCGTTGTTCAAAAACATAGTGACAGCAATGGCTACCTCTGTATCATCAACGTTTATAGCACGGGCATCACAAGTTTATCAAAACAATTTGGTAGGAAATCTTGCACACCACAACCCTGTATTTAGAATGAAATTAACAGCACTCCAGCATAAATTCATGATGATATATCCAACAGTGCTTGCACATAAAAAAGCAAACGGAATGCTGTATAAAGAACTTCTATTACAATCTAAACTAGGTGCATTTTATGATGCATTTTTATGCCTTGCATTGTTAGGGTTAGTAATAATACCGTTTCTTGTACTTTTGAAAACAAAAAGCAAACGAAGTAAATTGGCATAATTTCTACTTACAAGAAGTTTTATTTTCCCAACTTAAGTCATCACATTTCATATAATCCATATTGCGATTATAAAGCACCCATGCTGTACAATACGCACCACCACCTGCGTTTGTTAATTGTTTGCCTAAACATTGCTCAACAAATTTTTGTGTCCAAATTGATTCTTTTGCACTACCGGCTGGAACAATCCCATCTTGCATCAGATGAAACACAAATAAATCACGTGAAGCAACATTAGGTCCTTTACTACCGTTTAAATCAACAAAAAAAGTTTCACAAGCTGTATTATAAGACCCCAAAGGGACTTTTGTTAAATTTTTATTTTGAGTACAAGCACTTGGTATTCCATATACGACTATAGACATTCCGTTTGTTAAAGCAAAAGAAGGTGCATTGTTAATATTTACACGATTTTTATACAAATCTTCATAACCAAATCCCAAACAAGGCTTTTTAAGAGTACCACCGCCACCAGAAGGACAATACTTTGCCACTTTAAAGTATTTTGGAATAATATTATTGGTAATATAAGACGATCTATATCCTGAATTATCAGCAGGCCAGTTGTCAACTGTACCTAAATCGTTTATAGCCAGAGAAAAACCTTCATCTAATAATGAATATGCTTTTTGAAGCTGAGAAACAGTTCTCTTTTCTTCGATGTTTGCCAATAAAGAAGGAAGCGTTAACGCTGCAACAACACCGATTATACCTAGGGTTATTAAAACCTCAGATAGCGTAAACCCTTTAAGGAGCTTTAAATTTTCGCCCCCCCCCCGCAAGCATAGCTGCTTGACCCGCTACATTGTGCCGGTGTTGCATTATCGCTATGATTCTTGTCATTTGGGTTTTGCAT
>JBKUMA010000214.1:0-3388 GCA_046955055.1 Candidatus Gastranaerophilaceae bacterium | reverse complement strand
GTTTAAAAGCTGGCTCAATCAAATTGTAACCAACCTTTTCTATGACGAATTGAGGAAGTCACAAAGGCGTCCTGACACTGTTTCAATTGATGATGAAAATGACGAAAGTCCAAGTTATGCAGTAAAATTTCAACTTCTTGATAAAAAGTGTAAACCACATGAAAAATGTATGTCTACTGAATTGGAAAAGGTTATCAAAGACGCAATCCTTGAACTTCCCGAACAATTCAGAATAGCAATTATCTTAAGAGAACTACAAGGTCTAAGTTATGAAGAAATTGCAGAGGCAACACATTCAAGTGTCGGGACCGTAAAATCAAGAATTGCAAGAGCAAGAGGCAAACTTCAAGAAGGTTTAAAATCATATATTTGAAAGGAGAAGAGTTAATGCAATATCAGCTTTCATGCGAACAAGTGGGTGCACTTATGGCATTTTATATAGAAGACAAACTCAGTGACAAATTATCTAAATATGTTGAGGAGCATTTGGCAAACTGTCCTATATGCAGAGAAAAATATGAAACCATGAAAAAAATTATTCATAAATATTCCAATATCCAAAATCAAGTAAAAGAAAACGAAACAATTGAAACAATGAGTCCATTTCAAACACGCCAATATGAAGAATTTAAAGCGAATTTGTCAGCATATGTTGACAATGAATTAAATGATGATGAAAATATTAAAATTAAAAAAATAACTATTTCCAACCCGCTTGCAAGACAGGATTTGGAAGACATTTATACTTTCAAAAAAATTCTTCACTCTTCATTTGAAAAAACAAGAAATGATGTAAAAGAAGACTATTCAAGATACATACTTAACCAAATAGAAAATATTAGCGATACCAATGAAATAGATCCATTCTTCAAAATCATTGCAGCGTTTTGCATAATAATGATTTGCATTGTCGCTGGTATAATAGGAATCTTATACCTTTAATGACCCCTTAGACTGAAATTTCATATACGCCAATCGTTGATAGTCAACCATTTTAATCCCTTTTGGAGATTGAACTGAATTTTCATCACGCTTATTTATTTTTGCCATAGTTTCTTTTTGTTTAATTGAAGCATACTTATTTCTGGCAATAGGGGTAATTATGTTGCATGAAATTATTGAACCAATTGTACTTGCAATAACATCAATTCCATTTTTAAACGACTTATATTCATTTTTTATTGCAGAAAAATTATCAAGGTTTTCAATATTAAATTTAATATTACCTATATAATCGAGTTTATTTTTTCCTTTTGTTGTAATACCTTCTTTTTCAAGGAAATGTCTAATATTTTTCGTACTCAATTTACCTGTAGAAACAAGCTTAGAGGCTAGATTTTTTACAGAACTTGTAACTACATAGAATGAAAGAATATTTACAGCTGCATCTGCAATTTCCTGCGGGATAAGGAATGTCTTTTGTTTGGTAGAAATTTTATCATTGAATACAACCGCACCAACCTGAGCAAGTGAAGAAAGAATCCAGCCCAAAACCCCTGTATGAACAAGCATTTTACCGGGATTTTCACCGTAATTTTTATATAAGATATTTTTAAAATCGCCGAAAGCCTTTCCTAGAGATTTCATTTCGCACCTCCGGATTTTTCAGCAATCTTTTTATCTCTTTCTTGCGTTTTATCAACAAAAAAGTTTGTCAAAAATTTAGTTAGAGGTAAGTCAATAGCAAAATTTGTAACCATCATTACAACAAGAGCAACAACAGTACCAAGAGCATTCTGGTATTGTTTGAATGCGTCTGATTTAACATCAATTTTTAAATCTTTTGCTGTCGGCACAAACATTGATTTAAATTTAGGCACACCTTTTTCAGGCAATTTTGACCACGCACCTATCGCTTTAATACATCCTTTCCTGATAAAATATCCTGTAAATGTACCGGCAACGATTTTAGCAATTGTCCTTGCAACAGAAACTTTTCTTGTATCCTCATCAACATTTCTATTATGGGCGTCAATAAATGGCTGTGACATCAATGCTGAAGCTCCTAAAATAAGTCTTTGTTCAGCAGATGAAATCTCTTTTCCTATTTTTCCTATTCTGCTTATGCTTTTATCGTTTGTATAGGTAGTTTGAGGTATTGAATTAATAATACCTTGCTGCAAATTAGACATGCCTTTAGACACATATCTGTAAAAGTTTGTATTTTTAATACTGATTGCCATATATTTCTACCCAAGTCAATAAAGTCAATAAAGCTTTGAAATTGCCCAAATAACGGGGTATATTAATAAATATTTACAAAATCAACATGCCATATTGCGTTATAAATGATAAAACAAATATATGGAATTTACCAGTTAAGCAGGAGAATTATAAAATAGCACCTTTCGGAACTACTGTCACCCCGCCTTCAGAAACATGGAAACCGCGTCTGATATCCTCCTCCTTATCAAAACCTATTCTGGTATTAGGAGGAATATTAACATTTTTATCAATAATGGCTTTTCTTATTCTTGAATATCTTCCAATATCAACATTTTCCATGATAATACTTTCTGAAATCTGCGAATAACTGTTTACACGAACTTTAGGCGACAAAATACATCTTGATAATCCGCCTCCAGAAACAATACAGCCTTCAGATACCATGGAGTTAGTAGCCATACCAACTCTGTCACCTTCTTCCCAGACAAATTTTGCAGGAGGATAATTGTAATTAAAAGTTCTTAACGGCCAATCTTTCGAATACAGATTAAGTTCCGGATTATAATTTAATAAATCCATATTAGCCTGCCAATAAGCATCAATGCTGCCGACATCACGCCAATAACCTCTTTCTGTGTCACTCATACCTGGAAAAGTATTGTCTGCAAAGTTATATATAAAAATTTCTTTGCCTTGAGCCAGCAACATAGGAATAACATTTTTACCAAAGTCATGGCTTGATTCTTTTATTGTTTCATCTTGCTCAAGGGCTTCTAACAAAACTTGCTTGTTAAAAATATAATTTCCCATAGAAGCAAGGCACATATCAGGATTACCGGGAATTGATTTAGGCTTTTCTTTTGGTTTTTCAACAAAGTTAATTAACTTCCAGTTGTCGTCAACTTCTATAATACCAAATTCATGTGCTTCCTCAATAGGAATTGGTATTGCAGATATTGATAAATCCGCATTTTTTTCTTTATGATAATCGAGCATTTGTGACACATCCATTTTATAAATATGATCACCGCCGAAAATACATACATAATCAGGGTCTTCATCAGTAATATGAAAAACGTTTTGATAAATTGCATCAGCCGTACCCCTGTACCAGTCAACACCTGTTCTCATCTGTGCAGGTGCTAAATCTACATATTGATTTAAAAACGGAGATAATGCCCAGCCTCTTGTAATATGTTTATTCAAAGAATCTGATTTATAT
>JBKUMA010000213.1:0-3393 GCA_046955055.1 Candidatus Gastranaerophilaceae bacterium | reverse complement strand
TAGTATGAATGTTGACTCAAGTTCATCAGCAACAGCAGAAATAAGTTCAGCTTCAAACAGTTCTCAAACTAAATCAACAAGTTCAAGCAAGAAAAATGAAAGTTCATCTTTTGACAAAGAGCTTAAAGCTGCTGAGTCTGCAGAAAGCTCAAAAGATGAAAAAGCTGCTTCAAAAGAAGCTGAAAAGACAGCTTCTACTGATAAATCTTCAGAAAAAGGTGATGCTAAAAATAAGCAGGAAGATACAGATGATTTGATGTTTGGTTTGAATGCCTCTGTCAATTTTACTGATTTTAAGTACCATAATGAAAGTCAAAATCTTCTTTCTAAAAACATTCAGGAACTTATTAATACTAAAAATTTAATTTCAGCAAACAGTCTAAATCCATCAGGATTAAAGGCTTCTATTTCATATACAGATAATTCAATGGAAATGTCTGATGGTGATGCCCTTTTCTTTTCAGATCTAGTGAAGAATTCTGATAATATGTCAATGCAGACTGTTGCACAACAAATTCAACTTGAAGCTGAACAAGGTATAGAAAAAACTGCAAAGAGTGCTCAAGTTTCAAGTGTTTTAATGGAAAAATTAAGTGAATCTATGAAAACAAATCAGCCGTTCAGAATTGATTTTGACAAAGACGTTTCTGTCATTATAAAAGTTAATAAGGACGGTAGTTTAATGGCTAACTTTATTCCAGGAGATAAAGCAGTCGAACAGTATTTAAAAAACAATATATCATTTTTAAAACAGCGTTTTGATGAACAAAATCTGCCATACAGCGACTTGAATTACAGCAATTCAAGACAACAGCAGCAAGAAGAACAAAGAAGACGCAATAATAAGGAGAACGGTCATGAATGATTCTTATATTACAGCGTTAAATACGCAAAAGTCTACTCAAAATTGGATGGATGTTATTGCTGATAACATGACAAATATTTATACACCCGGTTTTAGAGAAAAGCAAGTTAACTTTAAAACGTTTCTTGGCGGTGCTATAGCAGATGATTACGATAAAAAACTCGGACAAGGTAAGTCAACACCGGGTACTTCTAACGAAAACTTGTATTTAGAAGGTAAAGGCTTTTTTCTTGTGAAAAACTCAGAAGGCAAAAGTATTTATACAAGATTGGGGGAGTTTACATTTGATAAAGAAGGTGTTTACAAGGATAGAAGCGGTAACACAGTGCAAGGTTATATTTTGAATGATAAAGGCGAAATTATGCAGGGAACCAAATCTATTTCTGCAGATCTTTATCAACAGACTGCTATGAAGGGCGGTTCTTTAGATATACCTACAACTAACATAAAGATGTGGATTGACCCTAACAACGGTAAATATTTAGGAAAATACGATGACTTTGAAATAAAAGGCGACGGAACTATTTATGGTAAAGCTGACGGCGGAAAACGAACTGTTCCTTTATACAGAGTTACTACACGTAATTTCCATAATGCGGCAGCACTGTATGAATTTAAGGACGGACAGTTTATTGAAACAGAAGAATCAGGCAAACCTGTTTTAGGATGCGGTGAAATTCGTTCAGGACTTTTAGAAATGTCTAATGCTGACTTCAAAGCTAATATTTCCTATTTCCAAATGGCTAAATTACAGATGGAAATTTCAAACAAGCTTATTTCTTCAAATAAAGAACTGCTTGAAGAAGCTTTGAGATTGGTTGGTAACTAATAAAATTTCAGATATACATTTAAACTCCATTTTTACAAAGGAACTTCGGTTCCTTTTTTGTTGTTTGTATTGAAATCTATTTAATTATTTGGGAGGTGCTTGGCAGGGATAAATTACTTATCTCAAATATTATCTCTTTAATTTCTTCTGAAATATCATCAAGACTTGATATATTTTCTTTTACAAGTTCTGCAAATTCGGCTTTTTTAAATTCATGAAGCCCTCTGTGTTTGAAAAATTCTTCTAAGAATTCAACTTTTGAATTGTATTCTTCAAGCCCTTCAATAGGAGCCAGAGATATGTTTTTTGTTGCATAATTTAGAGTTTTAATTATTAATTCATTTGGCAGCAAATCTTCAAACTCTCCGCATTTTAACAGGTGTATTTTATCAATTGGGCGAAGTTTTGGGAATATCTCCTCAAGATTTTCTTTTGCATCATTATCAAGAAGGATAAATACAGGTAATTTAAGGTTCTGTGCATATTTATAGAAATATTTTACAACCTGATTTTTCCCACCTGCCGATATAACATAGATTCCGTTTTTGTTAAAATCATAATTACATAACCTGGCAAATTCAGGCAAAAGAATTTCTTCTGTAATGCCTTCGCATAGTATTACTTTTTTTACGGGGAATAATAATCCTTGTGCCTGCTCTTTGTCTTCTAATGATTTAAGCCATTTAAGGTTAAGCGGCAAGTTATCTGTATTCAAAAGTTTGATTACTGCATTATAATTTATTTTATTTTTTAATAGCTTTTCTGTGTTTTCATCTAAATTAAAAACAGACTTTTCATAGTCATATAGACGTTGGTTAATAATATAATTGTCATTTAACTCGGGATAAAATTCAGATAATGAGTAGTTTATAATTTTTTCTGCAATGTCTTTTAATGCAGAATAATCCAGTTTATCTAATTCTGTTTTCTTTATTTTCGGCAAAATTAGATTGCCAGATATAATATCTTTAAATACTCTTAAATATTTAGTTTCCGTATCTTTGAATCTGGTTAATCTGTCAACGGAAATTATAATTTGTTCTTTAGTAAGCGGTTTTATTTTTAAATTTTCCAACATATCCTCATTTGTAACAATTTTATTTTTTGGCTGCTATGTAAATAGCAAAAAATTTTACTTATGTTTTTTATATAATGGTGGAGTGAAAACAGTGTGCACGGTAAGCTCAAATTTTCATCAATATAATTATAACACAATAAGACCTATTGTGGCTATTGGGCTTAACAATTCACGTGCAAATTTGCCTGAAAGTGCTGTTTCTCATTATCCTGTTTTAAATTTTACCGCTAATCAGACAAGAAGTAATGTGAGAACTAATCTTGTTTCAAAAGAAGAGAAAATGAAATATAAGCTTCTTTCTAAAACAGTTGGGAAAGATGCAAGAAAGATGCTTAATGTAATGCTAAAGTCGGGGATTTTGCTGAATTCTAATTCCAATGACAATTCAACTGTTCTTGATAATTTATACATAATGGCTTTAAAACCGAGAGCAGAAGGGCTTAATCAGAAAATCTTGTTAGAAACTACGATTAATGCTGTTGCTAACCCGTACACAATTACTCAGTTATTTGGAGATATCCCGTTGAGTTATCAGGGAAGGGCTCTTGATTTATATAAAAAATCTCACAAGAATTACAGACCTACTAATTTAATTGATAAAAAAGTTGCAGATTATAATAT
>JBKUMA010000212.1:0-3414 GCA_046955055.1 Candidatus Gastranaerophilaceae bacterium | reverse complement strand
ATAAGAGGCGAAGACCATATTTCTAACACATTCAAACAAATTTTAATTTTTGAAGCTTTAGGAGCAGAAGTTCCTCGTTTCGGCCACTTAGGAATGATTCTTGCACCGGACAGAAGCAAACTTTCTAAACGCCACGGTGCTACAGCTGTTTCTGAATTCGTTGAAAAAGGATATTTGACAGATGCACTAATTAACTTTGTAGCATTATTGGGCTGGTCGCCGTCAGACGGTGAAGAAATTAAAACAGTTGATGAAATTGCAAAAGATTTCAGAATCGGCGAAATTTCTTCTTCAAACTCAATTTTTGAATACGACAAATTGAATTGGATGAACAGTCACTACATCAAAATGCTTCCTATCGAAGATCTAAAAGAAAGACTAAAACCATATTTAACACAATATGATTTAACAGAACTTTCTGATGCTGAATTTACAAGAATGATTGAAGTTACTCGTGAACCTTTAACACTTCTTTCTGATATTACAGACGCCGTTCCATATTTCTTCGGCGAAAAAGTTGAAATTGAACCTGAAGTGCAAACAGAAGTGCTTGACACAGAAGTTTCTCAAGAAGTGCTTAAAGAATTTGCTAAACAGGCAAAAGATTGGGAATTTGAAGAAGAAAACCTTCATGAAAAACTTGAAGCATTCAGAGGACAATTTAAAGAACAAGGTATAAAACCAAAAGTAACTATGTGGGCAATCAGAGCCGCAGTTACCGGAAGAACACGCGGTGCCGATATGACAGCAATTCTTGCTATATTAGGCAAAGATAAGGTTTTAAACCGCATTCAAAATGCAATTAAACAAACTGTTTAATTACGTTTTAATAAAATACATAAAATCCGTCTTTTTACTAAGGCGGATTTTTTTAAGTTTTGTTAATAAAAACGTTTATTCATTAAAGTTCTGCTTTTAAAATACCGATATAATATATATACATATATTGGGATATGACGGAGAACACTAATGGTCGAATTACACATCAAAGAGGATGAGGTAGCAAAATACCTTTATTTCATAGTAGTCTTTAATGCATTATTTCCTAAAATTCTTGAAGAAAGTAATTTAAGGATTTATATTGTTGAGGTGCACACCGGAAGATGGAAATGCTGCCATTCATATGCAAGCTTTCTACAAGCCTACGATCATCTCGGCTTGAATGAAGTTGCTATATAAAGCTTTATTATTTGGAGTGCCTTTTCCTTCTATATTTGTGCTAAAATCAACTTATGGAAGAATTTAAACACTATACCGTTATGAAAAATGAAGCAGTTGATGCTCTTAACTGCGAAAGCGGAAAAATTTACGTTGACTGTACACTAGGCGGTGGCGGTCATTCTGAATTAATTTTAAAAAGAATTCAGCCGGACGGAAAACTTATTGCTTTTGACGTTGATGAAGATGCAATAAAAGCAGCTTCTGAAAGGTTAAAAGATTACAATAACTTAACAATAGTAAAAAGCTCTTACACTAATATTAAAAAAGTGTTACATGACTTAGGAATAGAAAAAATCACAGGTGGCGTGCTTTTTGACCTTGGTGCCTCATATCACCAATTTAATAAAGCGGAAAGAGGTTTTTCTTTCTCAAAAGAAGCACCGCTTGACATGCGTTTCAATCAAGATGCGGAATTTTCAGCCTATGATGTAGTCAATACCTACAAAGAAGACGATTTGGTAAGAATATTTTCTGAGTACGGAGAAGAAAGATTTTCAAAAAGAATTGCAAAAAAAATTGTTGAGCAAAGAAAGCTTAAAAAGATAGAAACGACAAGCGAATTAGCCGATTTAATCGTAAACTGCACCCCTCACATAAAATCGTCAATACACCCAGCTACAAGGGTTTTTCAGGCAATCCGCATTGAAGTAAATCAAGAGTTAACAAATGTAAAAAATACTCTAAACGATGTGTTGGATTTGTTAGGGTTTGGTGCTATAATAAGTGTAATAAGTTTTCATTCTCTTGAGGACAGGTTAGTGAAACACTTATTCAAGTATCACTCGCAAAAATGCCATTGTGATAAAAACCAGATGATTTGCACGTGTGCACCTCCTATTCTGGAATTGGTAAATAAAAAACCAATTGTTGCGAGTGACAGGGAGATATCAGAAAATCCACCTTCGAGAAGTGCTAAGTTAAGAATTGCCAGGTGTATAAGGGTTAGTTAGAGAAGATAATAAACTAAAAACTGGCAGACAGACAATAGAGAAGGTAGTTGGGGAAGAAGAATTTGAATACAGCAAGAGTAAGAACACAGGAAGAAATTTATTCTTATAGTAACCAAGGGTATGCACAAAACCCTATAAGACAGGATGCACCCGTAATTGAAGGGTATTTCCAAAGAGAAAGTACGGTAAAAGAGATGGCAATCAGAAAAGTTAACAGAACTTTATGCGGATTATTAGGAATTGTCATTTTTGTAGCATTTATCAGCTACTACTTCTCTATGTCTAATGAACTTACTCTTAATACTCTAAGTCGTCAGATAACAACTTTAAATGACGAAAATGCAGAATTACAAAATAATTTAGACAGATTAAAATCTTTTAATAATGTTGATACTAAAATGGCTCAATATAATGTACTTCAAAAAGCTGCAAAAGTTATAGAAGTACAGGCTGTAAACAGTGCTGCACCTGCTGTTCCTGCCGCTTCTAAACCTGAAAGAGCTGCTGCTTTCAACTGGGCTATTGGTTATTAATTTAAACTAAGGTATAAACTTTATCATACTTTAGTATGAACTTTTGTAAATCTTATTAAAGTTTTTTTTGCGTTGTGCCGTATACATATATGAAGGCATGTATGTAGATAAGGATGCAACTTAAATGAAGAGAGAAGAAAATAAAAACGGTGTTTCACTTTTTTCACAATCTGAATTTTTACTGGATAGTGACCCGATTGAAGAAATTTTTGCACTGAATCTTGGTGATTTTATTACCGAAAATCTTATTTCAGAAGATTTGGCAAAAAAGATAGGTTCAAATGTTAAAAACAAAAAAGACGGACTCAAAAACCAGTTAAAAGAATTGGTTTCTATTTATTCTCTTCAAAATACTCTTTGCGTCTTAAGTTTTGACTTAAAAGAAGAACAAGCTATATACACTTCTATTGCACAATCAATTACTCAAATGCTCGACATTGAAAGCTGCGGAATATACTTGTCTTACGAATTTTCAAAATCAAATTCAGATAACGACTTAATTCTTGCAGGAACTTCTGATGAAGGCATAATTAACGGATTTAATCTTGACGATAATAATATTGTAGTAAAAGCTTTTAACACAAACGAAACTGTAACTGAAGGCAAAATAACTGCTATACCTATGTTAAGCAATATTCAAACAGCCGGTGTAATCGTAATTAACAACAATACTGACAAACCGGTAAACAGAAAATACCTAAACCTTGTCG
>JBKUMA010000211.1:0-3415 GCA_046955055.1 Candidatus Gastranaerophilaceae bacterium | reverse complement strand
GGATTAATAGTTGTAATTTAATATATTGTCTTTTTTGTTGTTAAAAAGTTGTCATAATTCAAATTTTCACCTATAATTTGCTTAAGAATTAAAATTTCCGTTGAATAAAAAAGAGGTGAACATGAATTTAGATAACATTAAAAAGGTTGATCCTGAAGTAGCAGAACAAATTGAACTGGAGTTTGAAAGACAGCAAAATACTATTGAACTTATTGCAAGCGAAAATATAACTTCACCTGCTGTTATGGAAGCTGCAGGAAGTGTTTTGACAAACAAATATGCAGAAGGCAAACCGCATAAAAGGTTTTATAACGGATGCGAGCATGTTGATGTAATTGAAGAACTTGCTCAAAAACGTGCTTGTAAATTATTTGGTATGGATCACGCTAATGTTCAGCCTCACAGCGGTGCACAGGCTAACATGGCAGTGTTTATGTATTTATTAAAACCGGGTGATAAGGTTCTTGGTATGGATTTGTCAAACGGCGGTCACCTTTCTCACGGTTCACCTGTTAACTTTTCAGGAATGTATTTTGATGTTAAAAGTTACGGAGTTGATGAAAACGGTAATATAGATTACGAAAATGTTCGCGAAATGGCTCATGAACATAAACCAAAATTGATTATTTGCGGAGCAAGCAATTATTCTAAAATTATTGATTTTAAAAAGTTTAGAGAAATTGCTGATGAGGTTGGAGCATACTTGCTTGCCGATATAGCACATATTGCGGGTCTTGTTGTAGCTGGGCTTCATCCGTCACCTGCGGGATATGCACAGTTTGTAACAACTACTACTCACAAATCTTTGAGAGGTCCTAGAGGCGGTATTACAATGTGCGATGCAGAGCATGCTCAAGGTATCGACAAAGCAGTTTTCCCTGGAATGCAAGGCGGTCCTCTTGAACATATCGTTGCTGCAAAGGCTGTTGCTTTATTAGAAGCTTCTAAACCTGAATTCAAAGAATATGCCTCTCAAATTATAAAAAATGCTAAAGCTCTTGCTCAGGGGCTTATGGATGAAGGCATGGATATTGTAGGCGGCATGACTGAAAACCATGTTATGACTCTTGATTTATCAAGAACAGGAAAAACAGGAAAAGATATGGCTAATGTCCTTGAAAGAGTGGGTATTACAGCAAATAAAAATACAATTCCTAATGATCCTCAAAGCCCATTTGTTACAAGCGGTATAAGGCTTGGAACTCCTGCAGTTACCACAAGAGGCTTTAAAGAGGATGATATGACAGAAGTTGCAAAAATTATTGCATCTGCAATATTTTCGTCAGATAATGAAATGGGCTTACAAAATTTGAGAGAACGTTCTCTCAAACTTTGTAAAAAATACCCGATATATCAGTAGGAAATAAGAATGATAATAAAACTTACACAAGCACATATAATGGGAACTGTAATTGCATACTTAATAGGTGTATGTCTTGTTCCTTTAGTAATTAGTTTTTCCAAAAAAGAAGGACTTGTAGATGTCCCAAATGAAAGAAAAATTCACACTAAACCTATATCGAGGATAGGCGGGGTTGCAATTTGGGCAAGTACAATGCTTACATTTTTGTGTCTTGTATTTTTAAGTTACTATCCTTACGGAAGTCTGTTGTCAGGGATTTTGCTTGGAAGTTCTTTAATGTTTCTTCTAGGGCTTGTGGATGATATTTATAATTTAGATGCTAAGTTTAAATTATTTATACAAATTTCTATAGCAACTCTGGTTTACTTGCTTGGAGTACAGATTAATAATGTGCCGTTTATAGGTGATATAGGTATTTTTTCATATCCAATAACAATTTTGTGGATAGTTGGAGTCTCAAACGCCTTGAACTTTATTGACGGTGTTGATGGGCTTGCAGGGTCTGTTGTTACTATTAACGCAATAACTCTTGCGATTATTGCGGTTTCCATGACTCCTCCAAATCCGATGAGTGCGTTAATTGGTTTTATTCTTGCAGGTTCAATGCTTGCATTTTTAACATATAACTTTAATCCGGCGAAAATATTTATGGGCGACAGCGGAGCTTTATTCTCTGGATTTTTGCTTGCAACAATATCGATTACAGGTGTAATGAAAGCTGCAACTCTGGCTATCTTACTTCCATTCTTGGTTTTGGCTGTGCCTATCATGGATATAACTTTTTCTTCATTAAGAAGGATTTCAAAGGGCAAGTCACCTTTTGTTGCTGATGCAGAACATATTCACCACAAACTGCTTCATGCAGGATTTTCACAAAAGAAAACAGTTGTAATCCTGACATCAGTGGCAATTATTGCCGGAGCACTGGCTTCTTTGTTCATGGGGTCAAACACTATTAAGCATTATTTCATATACATTTTAGCGATAGTAATTATCATGTTGTTGCTAAACTTCATAAAAGTATTGACAAAGAAGTAATCTCATGATAAAATGCCAAAGGATTTAATTACTCAGTTTTGAAACGATGCTGTTTCAACAGGATGAGCGTTCAAAATATTTAAGTGTAAATCCACCCATATGTATTCTTAAGTCAGGCTAGGCTGTAGAAGTTCCTGACCGATGGGATGTAAGAGTATGTATTACGTGTAGTATTAGTTAAGTAAAGGTTTATTAACTATGACAGTAAGAGCAGTAGAAACATATAATTATGACAAATCAGCTTTCCCGACAGTTTTAGCGGGTACAGCAATAGGTGCAGGTGCAGGTTATCTTGCAAGAAATATTTTGCCTGTTACAAAAACAGAAACTAATTTCAATCCGAGAGTAATTGAACTTTCAAGCTTTAAGGTTGCTAATAGAAATATGGTTAACGAAATTAAAGCTGCGGCAGCAAAAGCTCAAGGTATTGATAAAGTGACTAAGAGTACAAAATTGAATTTATCTCCGGCTCAAGATGCTTTTGTAAAAGTGGTTGAGAAGAAAAGAGGCGGTGAGGCTTTCTCAAATTCTGGTATTGCTAAAACCGTAAAAAGTCTTGAAAAAATTTCACTTCAAGCAGCAGAAGAATATCAAAATATAATCAAAACTGTTAATAAAACAGCAAGAACAAATGCTGAACGTTTAGTCAAAGCTTGTAAAGCAATGATTAAAAATGAAAGAAGTGTTGCTGGTTTTGTTGTGCCGGGTGCTATGTTAGGTTTGCTTGCCGGTGCATTTGTTAATGCGTTTAGAGACAACAAACAAGCATAAAAAAGAATTATAAATTTTCACCAAATAATAAAGGCCGCATAAAATCTATACGGCCGTTTTCATTTTTTTATAGATGTGTTTTATAACAATTCTCCGTTAAGATAAAAAGTTTTTGCATTAGTGATTTTTGCATTTACAAATTCACCTGTTAAATCTTTATCGCAAGGAATGTGGACTGTTTTGTTGTTCCTTGTCTTGCCTGAATTAATCATTTTGCCTTTGTGTTCATAAAAACTTTCAATC
>JBKUMA010000210.1:0-3458 GCA_046955055.1 Candidatus Gastranaerophilaceae bacterium | reverse complement strand
CTTCACGATGATGCATTTATTATCAATGTTCATGATAAATACACTATTGCTTTGGAACCGGCATATTTCGATAAAACAGCTGATTACCCAATCGGATGTGATGATAACAAATATATCTTAACTCAACAAAATGCAGGCGTAATTCCAACTGCTGACGGTAAATTGGTTTCAATCACAGAAGATATCAGAAACGGTAATGGACGTGCTGTTAAATCTAAATTATGGTCACCAAACAGAGTTGACAGAATTGACCAGCCAATCAATGCTATTTTCTGGTTAATGAAAGATCCTACAATTCCTCCTGTATTAAAATTATCAGGAGCAGCTTTAGGTTCTGCTATGGGTGCTACATTAGCAACAAAACGTTCTTCAGCAGAAAGACTTGCTGCGGGTGTTGACCCTAACGCATTAGTTGTTGAACCTTATGCTAACCCATTCAGAGTTTATCCGTTATCTATGGATTACGAAAGATTTAAACAATTAATCCAAGACGGCGTTGATTGCTATATCCTTAACACAGGTGAATTTATGGGAACAAAAGTCCAGCCTAAACATACTTTGGGTATTATCGAAGCTATTGTTGAAGGCTCTGCTAACTTCCATAAATGGGAAAACTTCTCTGATATCCAAATTATGGATATTGAAGGCTTTGACGCTTCATTCTCTAACAAAGAATACGCTGAACAATTCATCGCTCGTATGAACGACAGAATTGCTTTCGTAAAATCTAGAGAAACTGAAAAAGCTGGTTTGGACAAACTTCCTGCTGATGCTTTGGAAGCTTTGGAAGCAGTTGTTAAAGAAGCTAACCTTATAAGAGCATAACGGTTGCTTTAAGACAAGAAATAAAATATTGAAACAGGTTCGTACAAAATTACGAGCCTGTTTTTTTTATTTTATGCTATAATCCATAAAAATAATAAAGCGTGAGGTATTATGTTAAATAAAAGAAAAGCACTTTCAACTATGGGATTTGCAATTATATTCGTTATTATTCTTGGGGTTGTAATGATTATAAGTGCACCGATGATGGCTGACAAATATAAAGATAAAACACCTAAAGTATCAGAGCCGCAACCAGAAGATTTATCAGGAATGAACACTAATGAAGTACCTCCAAATTTAGAACACCCTAGATACATGAATGATACAAATGTAAATCAACGTTATGAAGATCGGTATATGGATATTGAAAACCGTATAATGTCACAGGTGGATTATAAAATAAGAGAAGCGATGAGAAACTTTGTGCCGCAATCCTCAGATTCTTCTGTTTCTGATAAATACGTTTGTACTATTGAAGGTTATATGGATGAAGAGGGTAATGTAATACCGATAAATTCTGGAAACACTTCTGACAGGGCTGATCAGGCAAAAGTTTCTTATGAGCGAAAATTCGTGTTTGTATGTCAATATAGAAGATAGAAAAAAAGGTTTAAACTAATTAAGTTTAAACCTTTTTTATTTTTCAAGTTATTAAAAACTATTCAACAACGATAACGCTTACAGGGCAAGATTCTGCAGCTTCTTTAACACAATCCATGTTATCAGCTACTGCAGCTTCGTTTACTGTAGCAACGTCTTCTACTTTGAATACTGCATCACAAATTGATTCACAAGCGCCGCAACCGATGCATCCGTCTTCAATTCTTACTGTCATTTTACTTTCTCCTTATATTATTAATAATTATGTGAAAAAATTCACAACCCTATTATAAATCAAAAATTTAAAAATTCAATTGTTCTCTAACAAGATTTGCAATAAAATCAAAACCTTCGATATAGCCCAGGTCTTTACCTTCAATGCCTTTACTGTAAACTAAAACAGGTACATATTCTCTTGTATGGTCAGTACCTGGGACAGTAGGATCGCAGCCATGGTCAGCAGTTATAATTAATAAGTCATCTTCTGTCATATTGTTCATGATTTCAGTTAAGTATGAATCAACTTCTTCAATTGCTTTTCCGTATCCTGCGGCATCATTTCTGTGTCCGTACAGCATATCTGTATCAACAAGGTTTGTAAAAATAAAATCAATAGGTTTATTACCGCAATCCTTAACCGTTATTTTGTCTAAATCAAGTTCTGACTTAACAGCTTGAACAGTCAATTCAAGACCTTCTTTATTGCAGCCGGTGTGAACAGCATGGGTTATACCTGATTTTGAGAAAATATCTTCAATTTTCCCTATGCCTATTACACGTCCACCTTTTTCTTGAATTTCGTTTAATAGATTAAACGGTGGAATCATAGAGTAATCTCTTCTGTCTTTGGAAATTCTTGTAGGTTTGCCATCAATTACTTTATAAGGTCTTGCGATAACACGAGATACGTTATAATAGCCATCATCAAGAATTCTTCTTGCAATTTCGCACCAATCATATAGTGTTTCAAGCGGAATTAAATCAGTGTCAACAGCTATTTGAAAAACGCTGTCAGCACTTGTATAGACAATAGGAAAGCCAGTTTTTTGATGTTCACAATTTAGTTTTTCAATAATCGCAGTTCCTGACGCGGGACAATTAGCCAAAACACCGCCGCAATTTGTTTCCTGTATAAATTTGTTTATCAATTCGTCAGGAAAACCGTTAGGAAAAGTTGCAAACGGCTTTTTGGAAATAATTCCTGTCATTTCCCAATGCCCGGTTGTTGTGTCTTTACCTTTGGATTTTTCAATCATTGTGCCGTACTGTGCAATAGGAGTTTCGCATTTCGCAATCCCTTTAAAATCTTGAATATTACCTAGTCCCATTTTTTCCATAACAGGAACGTTTAGACCGTTGTTAAATTCACAAACATTTTTTAATGTATTGCACTGCGGAATATCGTTAAATTCACGGCAATCAGGCATTGCCCCTATTCCCATAGAATCGATTACTATGCAAATCGCTCTTTTCATAGAACCCCCTTTATTCTTAAGTACTTATATTTTACCATAAAATATATGTGAGGCTCATATATATTATTCCTCGTCTGCAATATTCACAATAGCATATGCATTGAAATCAACATTACCGAATATTATTTTGACCTGTTTTGTGCTGTATTGAGAAAGTTTTACAAAACTGATTGTTGGTTCATTAAAATCGTCATTAGTCTCTATTGCAGGTATATCTGCAATCAAGTAATGCGATTGGTAAAGTTTAATATGTGTCTTGCCGTCTTTTTTTTCACCGATAACTTGATAATGTCCGATGGGTACATTTTGGTTATTTACTTGTAGGTTTAAAGGCACAAGCAAGACCGGCAATTCTTGAACAGACTTTGAGAGAATTTCTGTTTCATTGCTTTGTTGAAAACTTTCTCCTTTTGGAATATTTTTATCACGTTTTTTCTTACCTTTTTTGCTTTCTAGAGCTTTTTCAAATTCTTGCTCACTTACCGGCTTTTGTCCGTAAACGTTTTGATCTCCAAAATTATCCCAGAGGTCGTCACCGTCAGCAAGAGCAATATTGCC
>JBKUMA010000209.1:0-3488 GCA_046955055.1 Candidatus Gastranaerophilaceae bacterium | reverse complement strand
TTATAAGCCTCCTTTGTCATACTTCTTGTATTCCAGTTAACTACTTCAGTATAAACTATTTTTTGAATTTTTTCAATAAAAAAAGCTCTGATTAATCAGAGCTTTTTAATATTTATAACAGTCGTTACGCTTTTGGAATAGAGTTCGCTATAATTTCCATTTCTTCAAGTGAAGCATATACAGCGTGACATCCGCAGTCTACGTATAAAATTTGTCCTGTTGTTCCTGTTGATAAGTCAGAAGCTAAATATAAACCAGCTTTACCAACATCTTCCAAAGAAACGTTTCTTCCTAAAGGAGCTTTCGCAACAGCTGCCTTAAGCATTTTATCAAATCCAGAGATACCTTTTGCAGCAAGAGTTTTAACAGCACCTGCAGAAATACAGTTAACTCTAACACCTTTTTTACCTAAATCAGCTGCCAAATATCTCATTGAAGATTCAAGAGCTGCTTTTGCAACACCCATAATATTGTAGTTAGCTACAACGTATTCTGAGCCAAGATATGTTAATGCAAATACTGAAGCACCTTCATTTAAAATAGGTTCAGCATGTTTACACAATGAAATTAATGAATAAGCACTTACGCCCATTGCTAAATCCCATCCTGCTTTTGATGTATCAATGAATCTGCCTTGTAAATCTTCTTTTGCTGCAAATGCTACTGCGTGAACAACGAAATCCAATTTACCGTAAACTTTTTCACATTCTTTAAAAACTGCTGCAACTTCTTCTTCTTTTGTTACATCACAGTTCATAATTATTTTAGCACCCATTTCTTCTGCCAAAGGTCTAACACGTTTTTCCATAGCATCGCCTGCATATGTAAAAGCAATATCAGCACCTGCTTCATGAAGTTGTTTTGCTATTGCGTAGGCAATTCCGTGTGTATTAGAAACACCAAAAATAACACCTTTTTTACCTTCCATTAGTTTCATATTAAAATTCTCCCTTTTTCTAAAATACAAAATAATTTTATCAAAAACAAAAATTTTAAGCAAATTTTTACATTCATAGCTTAATGTTAACTTATGTAACAACATGCAAACATACTGAAATCCGGCACTACAGCAAGTTTTATATATTTAAGAGAGATAACGCACAGGAGAGCTTTTAAAGTGGGCGTAAACAACGTTAATAACTTGAATAAAGCCGATTTAGTAAAACTTGCCATGTTGAAAAAAGGGCAAGGTTCTACCGCTGCTGCAAAACCAACTTGGATGACAGCAAACGGCTCTATTTTTAACGCTCCTGGCAATAAAACTACTGTAAAAGAAAAATCTGAAACTTCTCTTCAAGATTTAAATACCTTAAGAAGTATTAATGACATTAAAAGCGATTCAAAAACTTCTAATATTGGCAGCGGCGGAAGTGTCAAAAGCAAAAGCGACAAAATGAGCAATGATGAGATGGCTAACATCGATAATGCTTCTGACGGTAAACGTGCTTCTAATGAAGTTTCCAAACAAAAAGATAACGTTAAGGATTTAACTTCCGAAACCCAAGAAAATACAAAACAAATGAACAAGTTTGAGAAGGATTCAACCAAACTTGATAAACAAATTGGAAAAGACAAGAAAACTTTTGAAAAGAAAATGAAATCAAATGAAGATTTGATTAAAAAGAATTCTAAAGATATTTCAAAAGAAGCAAAGTCTATTGAACAACAACAAGCAGAGGTTAACTCTTTACAATCCGAATTAGATACACTTATAGCTGACAAAACAGGTTCAGGTAAAAGCAGTGCATTTTCATTATCAATCGGTAACGCAGTAAACGAAAGTGAACCGGGTGGAGTTCAACAACGCGGTGATTCAGAAAGAATTGAAATGCTTCAACAACAGCTTGGTGCCAAAATCGAATTAATGAGCGGAAGCGAAAAGAAGATTTATACTCTGCAAAAGACATCTAACAAAACTATTAAAAATATGAACAAGATGTCTAAACAACAAGTAAAAATCCAAAAAACAAACCAAAAAGACATTGAAGCTAATCAAAAAACATCTGATAAAGTAATAAAAACTGCAGATAAGATTGACCAAATAAGCGGATTAGTAGCTACTGCAGGTACAACTCTTAACTATGCAGGTAAAGGTTTGATAGCTTTAGGTTCATCAATGAGCTGGGCTGCCGGTGCCGGTGCTGCTTTAATTGCAACCGGTAAAGTAATGTCACAAATCGGTACAGTAACTGAAATGGTCGGTCAATACGGACAAGCAGCAGCAAACATAACTAAAACAGCCGCATACGCAGCTCAAGGCAACTTAGCCGGTGCTTTAACAAGTGCCGCATCTGCTTTAGCTTCTGGAACTTCAGCAGCAAAAAGCACAAAAAATCTTGGAAAAAACCTTGATGCAATAAAAAAACAAGCAGAAGGTGCAACTCAAAAATTATCTGAAAACGTAGCAAAAAAACAAGCTACAGACAGTGCTAAGCAAGCTTCAGAAACCGCTAAAGGTGCAGCGACTAAAGGTGTTGAAGGTAAAAACCTTGATAAAGCTGCTGATTTAGGCGGCCCATCCAGTGCTCCAATAGATCAGGCTAAACAAGGAGTTGATACATCACAATTAGCTTCTAATGCAAAACAAAACATGGCTAAGCTTCAACAAAGCTTAAATACCTCAAACCCTATCACAGGCGGAGGCTCTAAGTTACTAAGTTTTGATAACTTAGAAAAATTAGGCAAATCCTTCAGTGCTGCCGGTGCTGTTCTTGGACAAATGCAAAATAACGAAGCTCCGACAGCAGAAGTTGCGACTAAGAAAAAAGTTAAAAAAGGTGCCAACCAATTCAACCTTAAAAAGACTGTGGCTATTATGGAAAAAAACATAAACTTTAGCCAAAAAATGAATCAATATTACGCATCTAAAAGAGCATAATAAAAGAGGCCAACCGATTACGGTCAGCCTCTCTTAATATGTATGTTTATTTATTTTTTGAAAGATAAATTATCATTCATTAAATATGCAGCTTCTGCTTCTTCCAACAATATATTCATGTATAGAAGTTTGTTAGCTGTAGCCTGATCCAAGTTTATAAACTCGGCACCGGCTCTATCTTTTGTCGCCGAAACGACTTTAAGATCTGCATTAATATTCAAATCACCATATGATATGTTAACCGGAACTACGTCGCCTACTTTCAAATCATTATGATGGTTTACGGCAACCCCGCCTCTAGAAATATCAATCAATGAATCTATTTGATTATTATTAGAAAGTTGAACCGGGTGTCTGTTTCCGTTAACACTGAATCTCATGTATTGACGTTTATCTATAGATTCAATATTTTCTTCTAATACACGTTGTCTCCATAGTTCTTTATATACATCATCAGAATCTATGTTTTGATCGTTTGAGTCTGTTGGATCAGTTGGATCAGTCGGATCTGTTGGATCAGTCGGATCAGTTGGATCGGTTGGATCGGTTGGATCAGTTGGATCAGTTGGATCGGTTGGATCAGTCGGATCAGTTGGATCAGTTGGATCGG
>JBKUMA010000208.1:0-3558 GCA_046955055.1 Candidatus Gastranaerophilaceae bacterium | reverse complement strand
ATATTATTTTTGTTATGATATTATTACGATGATTAATTTATCATTTAAACAAAAGATTACAGCTGGGGTTATTGCGGTTGGAATTATATTGGCGGGAACTGCTTTCTTATGCCTTTATCAGCCTGCATCTAAAACTGATGCAATTTATTCTCAAGCCTTAGAAGATTATAAAGACGGTGATTATCAAAATTCATACTATTTATTTTCAAAGGTTACTTTGTTTTCTAACCTTAAACCAATAGCAATATATCATCAGGCTGAATGTGCAAGAATGATTAACGATGATAAATCTGCAATTAAGCAATATCAATTGTTATTTAATAACTATCCTAAACATAAATTAAGTACACGTTCTAAATACATGGCTGCTCAAATGCTTGTGGATACTAACCCTCAGCTTGCAAAAAAGTATTTTGATCAAATAATTCAAAATGCTCCTGATACAGATTATGCTATTGCGGCTGAATATTACAGCGGTGTTTTGCTTATGAACAAGTACAAAGATAATAAAAAAATATTTCCTCTTTCTGTTAAGTCAGATGTAGAAAATAATTTTAGACATTATATTACTAAAGCACCTTCCGGACGCTGGGCTATGAGTGTTGTTGAAAAATGGCTTTCACTTGATAAAGAAATAAACGCTGATGATTATTTATTAATGGCTAAGTCGTGTTTTTTGTTTGGAGAGTATGCTAAAGCTCAAGAACTCTTAAGCAACGTTCATTTGTCTGAAAGCTGGGCTCTTGATGTTAAGAATTCATATGCGTTAAAAAACTATCCAAGGGCGAAGTTTTTGGCTCAATCAGGTATAAAAAATTATGCACAGTATGTTGACGAAAAAGATTTAATTGATGTTATAGATATATATGTTAACCTCGGTAAAACTAAATCTGAGGCTGTAAATGAACTTTTGACCATTTCATCTTCAAAAGGAAAAGATTATCTATTAAGCCTGAAATGCCAAAATGTTCCTGCTGATAATAAGGATGATTGTTACAGTTATTTGTATTTGAAATATCCTAACGGAAAATTTTCTGCAGAAGCTCTTTCTAATATATTCTTTGAAAAAATAAAGTCTAAAGATTATGAAAGTGCACAAAAAATTGGCAAAGACCATTTGAATAAATTTCCTAACGCAAATTCGACCCCAATGGTTATGTTCTGGCTTGGAAAGCTTGCCGAAAGAGTAAATGATTACAACGGTTATCAAAATTATTACAGAAGTTTAATCAGTAAATATCCCGATAATTATTATGCATACAGGGCTTATCTCAGATTGAACAAAATAAATAATCCTTTGATTACAGATTATATAAACCCTAAACCTGTTATGTACCCTTATAAATATACAAAAAATAATATTATTGTTAAGCTTGTTGATTTAAAAGATTACGATGTTTTAAATGAAATGGTTAATGATGATGATTTTATCAGAAGCTGGGTACTATATAAAAAAGGTGACTATTCTCATTCAATGCTTGTAGCAAGAGATGCTATGGAAAATATTACACCGAAGCCTGATAAGTATGATTTGAGATGGCGTCTTGTATATCCTGTTAATTATTATGATGATGTAAAGAAATATGCACAAAAGGCAGGTAACAACTCTCCTTTAATTTTATCTTTAGTAAGAGAAGAAAGTTACTTTGATCCCCTTGCTCAAAGTGCTGTCGGTGCAACAGGTTTAATGCAGCTTATGCCGTCAACTGCATATGAAATAAGTGCTAAATACGGTTTGGGAATTACAAATCCTGATGTTTTGTTTAATCCTAATGTAAATTTAAAAGCAGGAAACTATTATTATTCATTCTTAAGAAGCATGCTTTCCGGATATGATGTTTCTTCTGTTGCTGCATATAACGGCGGAATAGGGTCTCTACAAAGATGGAAAAACTCTTTATATTACAATGATACAGATGAATTTGTTGAACAAATCCCTTATGTTGAAACCCAAAATTACGTAAAAAAAGTATTTAGAACATATTGGAATTATATAAGATTATATTCTGGAAACAGTTAGTTGTGATATCTAACATCATTTGTTAACTTTTGTAAAAAATGAATTTAAAAATGCCTGAACCCCTGTCATAATCCCTTATAGGATAGGATAGGATAGGATGCTATGCCCGCGTATCAATTTTTTTGACCTTTTGTGTTTTATTTAAGTGTAGGGAAAATACGAAAGAAAAACTTATGATACATACAATTCAAGCTTATGACAACAAATCTTCAACTGCAATGAATACTTCTTCAGTTCCGATTTTTAAAGGAAATGATGTATCTTATGCTCAGAAATCTCAAGATAGTTTTGTAAAACAAAGTGATAAAAAGGATAACACAGTAAAATATGCTCTTGGTATAGGTACTTTAGCGGCGGTAGTCGGTTTAGGTATAGCAGGGTATAAAGGAAAATTAGGTAAAACTGTCCAAAAATGGTTGGGCGGTGCAAGCAAACTTGCAGAATATATAATATATATTGTATAGTTAAAGATAAAAAAATGCCCTTGAATTTTTCAAGGGCTTTACTTTTATAGAATTAAGTATGAAATTAAAGCATGTTTTTTCTGATTCTTTCTTTTGCTTTATCAATTTGTTTAATTCTTTTTTCAATTTGTTTAACTTGCTTTGATAAAGCTTTACGCTCAGCTCTTATTGCTGTGTATTGAGCATCAACATCAGAATATTTTGATTTATAGTTTAATAATTCATTTCTAACATCTACTTGTGCATTATCTAATTGAGTGATAGCACTTTGCATTTTTGTATTTCCGGCAGGAATTTCTTCGCCTGATACTGCTTTAGGGGCAGGAGAAGTTACTTTTGCAGGTGTTCCGTATGCTGTATCATCAAAGTTTAAAGGTGTAAATGCGTTACCGTCTGCAAAAGCTGCTGTAGAGCATGCTGCTAGTAAAGCCAGAGAAAATACACATGTTCTTAAAGTTTTTTTCATTTTAAATCTCCTATTAATTTTTTAAAAAATAAAATACATTTTACATATATATTAGTGTATGTCACCTTAAATAACCAAATACTTCATATATTTTAATAAATTTTTTTGGCATGTCGGGAACTTTTTTCAAATCATGACATCTATGTACTTGTGAGCATTTTAAAAATATATTTTTATGAATTTTTGTAAACGGTTAAAATGCACAATATGAGAGAGATTTACTACAACCTTGTAAAATTGATTAAAAACATGAAAAAAAGTGGTTGATTTTAATTTTTCTTTGAAATATGATTATAGACGTGCCAAGTGCACAACGAACTTTTAAAAATAGCTTAAATTTTTATATATTTTCATTAGTTTTAAATAAAATAATTTTTAATAAAACTACTTGACAAATTAAATTGACAGACTACAATAAAAGTTACTGATGTAAATCAGTTTAGAACTTAAGGTCAAGACACTAGCTTGCCTGAATGTTATAAAAATCGAGAAACCCCCAAGTGAAAACTTGTGTTCTGCGAAAAATAAAATTAAGCCGATACAGGTTACTCGAAATCTGAACCTTGACAATAGAATAGCTGAAGACGAAAAAAATACAAAGTTAATTC
>JBKUMA010000207.1:0-3558 GCA_046955055.1 Candidatus Gastranaerophilaceae bacterium | reverse complement strand
GTTTATTACAATACAGCGTATCCTAAATTAAGGCTTAATGGAGGTTTTGGTGTAGCACTAATGGGCAATTTTAATCCCGGGTGTGAATATGATTTTACAATGATAAAGCCGGATGGTGAAGAAGTTCATGGACACATGTCAAATGAATGTGTTGTTATCAACGGCACAATTAATAATAAAAAGGGCAGAGATTATAAAAATCGTTTAGGAAAAGATCATTTTCATTTTGTTTTAACCACACAGGGGTTATTCCCTTATGGGTATTACGTAGCTGATGAAAATCTCAAAAAAGCTTGTAGTAAAACAAAAATA
Organism: Candidatus Gastranaerophilaceae bacterium; assembly: GCA_046955055.1. Lineage (GTDB taxonomy): Bacteria > Cyanobacteriota > Vampirovibrionia > Gastranaerophilales > Gastranaerophilaceae > JBKUMA01. The sequence continues at coordinate 3,246 of JBKUMA010000207.1, read as the reverse complement.
GGCATAGGCTTATTAAATGAGAATACAAACGGAAGTTATTGCGGAACATGGATTCAAAGGTTTGATAATATGGATTACCTTTACAAATAAACTGCAAAAGAAAACCTGATCTCGGGAAGAAATCAGGTACAAAATTTGTAGGGGAAAAATTAATTGGAGTTATTAAAATAAATGTTTATATCAAGTGTAAAGCTTGTTTATTTGCTATTGCAATGAAATTCATTTGTGCAAATAAAATTTCTGAGCGGTCTTCAAATGGTTGATTGTTGTTAACTGTTACTTGATTTTCATAAATTTCTTTCAATTTATTATCAATTTTTTTCAAGTTAGCGACTGCCATATCTTGCCTCTCTTCTTTTAGTTATCTCTTATGTATATATAAAGTATATAAAAAGTTTTGAATTTCACAAAAGGTTTAACTTGTTACATTTCGTTACATAAAGATAAAAATTCCTTATAATAGTCAATTTTTAGGAAGTGATTGTTTTTATATTATTATAGGGGAAATAGGAAATACTATGCTCGATAACAGTATAAATCAACGATACCAGGTACCTTTACAGGCAATGAGACCTGAGCAGATTAGAGATGCGGTTAATGCGTCTCAGCAAGCTGCTATGCAAGGCGTTGACCCCGAAAAAGTTAAACAAAGAATTGATGAAAACTATACTGTTAACCGTTTAAAACAGATGGAACAGAATGATATGTTAAAGCAATATGCTTTAGCTGTTCCTATCTGGTATGGCTTATGCCAGTCAATGGATGTTTTTGCAAAAGCCTGCCGCGGTGAATATAAAGACTCTATTCAATATAGAATGGGTAATTTCGGTGATGAATTAGTAAATACTGTTAATAATACGAAATTTGGGCAATCAAGCTTTGCAAAAGGGGTTAACAAAGGCTTTAAGAGTTTTGGAAGATGGTTCAGAAATAATATAGTTGAAAAATCAGCTATATTAAGATCTTTTGATAGAACTCCAACAGTTCCTTACCACGCAATGGTTAGAGGACAAGGAGATGGTTCTGTAGGTGCATTGCTTTTTGATTATCCGCAAGTTGCGGAGAATTTCTTGAAGCCGGTGAAGAAGGCTGTAAATTTAAATTGTTATGGAGCTTCCAAGGACTTTATAAGAACAGTTGAACAAGGTATGTCTAGTGCTGCAACTGCGGCCGCACGTGACTTAGTTCTTGAAAGTGCTGAATTTGAACTATTGAGTCCTGCAAAATCTGCTTCAGATATTGCATCATTTAAGGCTATGGATGCAGCAAAACGTGCTCAAGTTCTAAAAGATTTAAAAGCTAAAGCTTTTGGTTATAATAATGCAAAGCATATGGAAGCTATTTTAGCAGACATCCATAATCATACAGATGATGTCATAAAAGCTTGCCGTAATGCCAGAAAAGATGTTTTTTCAAAAATATGGAAAGATGAAAGCAGCTGGTTTGGAAAAATTAAAGGTCACTTATTTGGTAGAAACGTATATGCATCTGAATTCGCCAATAAGCTACAAGGTTCATTAGGTACTGCCAATAAAGCTCATACAACCTGGCTTGGTAAAATGCTTCCTAAGATTAGCAATACCTTCTTAGAAGGTGCTACAAACAGAGTAGCGGGCGGTAAATTGGTTGCTGCTATGCAGGCTTATTTCCTTGCTGAATGTTTGATTAAGACAGCTCAAGCCGAAGGTGCTTCTGATAAAGTAAGAACTTTCACAGAAAGATTTGTTGAACTTGTAGGCTTCTTTATTGCAACTCCTATCGCAATTAAGTTATTGCATAAATTCGGTGGTATTCAATATGCCGGTATGACAGATAAATTCGTTCAAGAAGCTTTAAATAATCTTAAACGTAAGAACTTTAAATCTGATGCAGAATTTAATGCTGCTAAAAAATTGATTTCAGATTTCCAAGCTGCTTGTAAGTCAGGAAAGAAACCTCATGAAGCATACAGAGAAGTTTTAAAAGCTTTTAATGAACGTGCTATGGGTGCAACAATAAATCAGGCAGAACATGCTGGCGGCAAAAAAGCTTTAAAACATTTGCTTAAAGGTGAAACTAAAAATCCATTTACAAAACTTGTGAAAAAAGCAGCAAGGGTTGTAACAGTCGGTCTTGAACAAATAGCACCTTTACATAAAAAAGGTATTGATATTAAACAAAAAGGTTTTGCTAAGTTTAAAACAGTATTTAAAGATTTCTTTAAACATCCTAAATACTGGTTTAAGCAAGGTGCAGGTTATCCTATGAGATTTATTCTTGTAATGGCTTCATTAATGCCGTTCATCAATAATCTTGGTGTAAAAGCAACTCACTTGTTATTTGGAAGACCAAAACATTCAGTTTTGGATAAAGAGGACGAAACTCAAGATGTAAAACAAGGACAGTTACCTCCTCAAATTATGCCTCAAGCTTCTAATTATCAAAAACTTCCTGTAACTCCGGTGACTAATCCGGGACAAACTAATTTATTGAATAAGTACAAACAACAACAGACTGTATCACCTCAAGGTGAATCTAATTTAATAAATCAGTATAAAGATGTTCCTAAACCAGAACCGCAAGCACCTGTAAGGACATATATTCCATCACCGGAAGGCTATAAAGAACCAAAACCTGTTGAACCTGTACGTTCATATGTACCTTCTCCTGTTGGAGTTCAGGTAGCTAAAACCCAGGAAGATCCGACTGCTGCAAATTTGGCTATGCAAAAGGCTGAAGCTGCAGAAAGAGCTGCAATGGAAATTTTAAAAATGAATTAGTTAATATTTCATAAAGTATTTGTATATCTCTCGAAAATTTGTTATAATAAACAAAATTCGGGAGATATTTTATGTTAAAAGGTTTTGATTATAAGAAATTTGCACAGTATGCCAAGAATCAGTCAGATATGTTTATGCCTGATGATATTAGAACATTGTATAAAGACGATTTTTTAGAGAAAATATATACTTTTACATACATTGCAGGTGAAGCACTTTCAAAAGATGAGAATATTAAGTCTCCTGAAACAGCAAGACTTATTACACAGCTTGTATCAGAATGGACTTTTCATAAGTACATAGATTTATTACGCTCAGACATTCCAAAGCAATATCATGAAAGCCTATTGCAAAAGCTGGCATTTGTGGCATATGAGATAGGAAAAGAAGGTGCTATCAACGATTTGCCTGTAGATACGGTTTGCAGACGTGGTGAAGTTCATTTGGATAGAGAATTTAAAAAAGCATGTCACAGCCTTTTTGAAAA
>JBKUMA010000206.1:0-3576 GCA_046955055.1 Candidatus Gastranaerophilaceae bacterium | reverse complement strand
AAGGTATTGTTAATATATTAAACGGTAAAGAAATCGGAACATATATAAGTTTATCGATTATAGATAATTATATAAGAAAGAGGTAAAAATGTCAGAAGCTTTAGATGAACTATTTTTGTTCGGTGAAGAAAAAATGGAAAAAGCAATTATCCAGTTGAAAAAAGAATTTGGGTCTATACGTTCAGGACGTGCAAATCCTTTGATTTTGGATAAAGTAATGGTAGATTATTACGGTGCACCGACTCAATTAAGACAAATGTCTCAAGTATCAGTGCAAGACGGTACAACATTAGTAATAACACCATATGATAAATCTGTATTAAAAGAAATTGAAAAAGCTATTATTAAAGCAGAAATCGGTATTACTCCTAATAGTGACGGTATCTGCATAAGATTGACTTTCCCACCTCTTACAGAAGAAAGAAGAAAAGAAATCGTTAAAGATGTTAAAAAGTTAGGCGAAGAAGCAAAAGTAGCTGTTAGAAATGTCAGACGTGATATGACTGATGATTTGAAAAAATTGGAAAAATCAGAAAATCTTCCTGAAGATTTAGTTAAAGATAATCAGGATAAAATCCAAAAACTTACTGATAAATATACAGGAAATATTGACAACGCAGTATCAGAAAAAGAAAAAGAGGTTTTAACCGTATAATGGAATTTTCAGGCTTAAATAAAAACGCAACAAGACTTTTAACAGGCTTAATAATGGGAACAATAGCAATGTTGTGCATTATGTACGGCGGTTTGGCATTGTTGATTTTATTATCTGTTATAATTGTTTTTGCTTCAAAAGAATATGTTAAAATTTTGAAGCATAAGGGTTTTTATCCAAGCTTTAAAATAATGTTATTGGGCGAAGCCTTACTTGCTGCAATAGCATACTTCCAAAGATTTGATCTGGTTGCAGTTGCATTGACGTTTGGATGTATGTGCTCATTTTTATGGGTGTTGTTTGTTGGAAGACAGCCATATATAGCTAATGTTGCAACTACAATGCTTGGGTTTGTATATTGCGGCTGGTTTCCTTTGCATTTACTTTTTCTACGAGATTTAAGTTCAGCACAATTCCATGATGGTTTGGGTTTTGTTGTAATGATGTTTACTGCAATACTTTTAACTGATATAGGATGTTATTATGCAGGAAGGCATCTTGGTAAACATAAACTTGCTCCAACCATAAGCCCGAATAAAACTATAGAAGGTTCAATAGGCGGTGCTATATGTGCTGTTATCGGGGCTGTGGTAATCGGTACATATTTAGGTGTCGAATGGTATCTTTCAGTCGGTGCCGGAATTTTATGTACAGTTTTTGCACAACTCGGTGACTTATCAGAATCTTTAATAAAGAGAGATGCAGGCGTCAAAGATTCAGGAAACAGTCTTCCTGGGCATGGTGGTTTTCTTGACAGAACAGACAGTTTTGTTTTCACTATACCTGTAATGTACTATTTCTGTAAATTCTTTATTTTCCAAACAGATAATATTACTCAGATAATCAATTTTATTAAAGGCTTATTTTAGATGAAAAAACTGGAAGAAATTTTCGGAATAAAAACAAAAAATTCTGAATATTTTACTAAGGCCTTAACTCATCCTTCATATACAAAAGAAAAAGAGTTAAGTCATCTTGATAATTATGAACGTTTGGAATTTTTAGGCGATGCTGTATTAAAACTTTCTATATCAGATATTTTATATAAGAAATATCCTGATTATGCAGAAGGTGATTTGTCAAAAATTCGTTCTATAGTAATATCTGATAATACTTTATTCCATATTGTGGAAAAGAACGGTCTTTCAAAATTAATTAATCTAGCAAAGCATGAAGAGAAACAGGGATGCAGAAAGCTTGAATCAATTTGTGCTTGTGCTTATGAAGCAGTTCTTGGAGCTTACTATCTTGATGGGAATTTTGTAAAACTTTTGGAATATATTGATAAAACATTTACGCCTATTATTGAAGAAGTTAATAAAGATTTCGCAAAATACAATGCAAAAGCTATTTTGCAAGAGTATACCCAGGGATTGAATAAAGATTTGCCGATATATAGAGTTATTGGGCAGACAGGACCGGACCATAATAAAGTTTTTGCGGTTGAAGTTTTATATCATGATGAAGTTATTGCAAGCGGAGAAGGTAAAACAAAAAAAGAGGCAGAGCAAAAAGCAGCCTATGATGCTTGTAAAAAATTAGGAGCTTTGGAATGTCAGGAATAATAATTTCACCTTCTATTCTTTCTGCTGATTTTGCAAATCTGGAAAAAGAGATTAAGCGTATTGAAAATGCTGGTGCGGATTGGGTTCATATTGATGTTATGGACGGGCATTTTGTGCCAAATATTACAATCGGTGTTCCTGTTGTTAAATCTTTAAAAGCTGTGACAAAACTGCCTTTGGATGTTCATTTAATGATTGAAAATCCTGAAAGATACATAGAGGCTTTTGCAAAATCAGGTGCTGATATTATTACTTTTCATTTTGAAGCGGTAAAAGATGTAAATTCAATAATAGATTTAATAAAGTCATTTGGTGTAAAGGCAGGTATGTCAATTAAACCAAAAACTTCCTCGGAAGTTGTATTTCCTTATTTGAAAAATCTGGATATGCTTCTTGTTATGACTGTTGAACCTGGATTTGGTGGGCAAAAGTTTATGCAGGATTGTGCAGAAAAAATTCCTTCTATTAAACAAAAAGCTCCTGAGAGTTTAATTATTCAAGTTGATGGTGGAATTAATGCTGAAACAGCAAGAATTTGCACGACATTAGGTGCAAATTCTTTAGTAGCTGGTAACTATATTTATAAATCAGATGATATTAATCTTGCGGTTAAATCTTTGCGTCAGTAATTCCTTTTTTTAATTTACGTTTAATGATTTCATCTACATCAGTTGTTATTGTAGAATCTGCAAGTGTATTTTTGTTGTTTTCATCTTGATTATCTGTAGTGTTATCCTGGTTGTCTGTTTTATTGTCAGTAGGAGTTTCTTTTGCACTGACATTTGTAGAGTCTTCTATTTTATTTTTGGCTTTATTAATCTGATTTTTACTTTCATCAACTTTAGCAGAGCTGTTGTTCAAAACATTTTCAGCGGTATTTCCTCTGCCGATTGTGCTTGCACCTTGTCTTATGGCTTGAAGCCCTGTGCGAACTTTACTGTTAAACAAAGCTGCAAATAGATTTACTTTTGTATTTTTTGTTTCTTCTAAGGCATTAGCAGCTCTTGTTTGAACGTCATCTTGTGCAGGTGGTGATGTTTGTGCAGGCTCACCGTTTTCTTGTGCATTAGTATCAACTTTTTTACCGTTTATTAACTCAGTTCCAATAAACGAAGTTTCTGCACCATAATCAAGAGCGTTTGTCGGAACATTTTCAAGCCCGTTAATTCTACTTTCATAAGTGTTAACTTCAAGTTCTCTATCTCTTAACTTGTTTTGTCCTTGTGTACCAACTGTGTTAAGTTTTTCACCAAGAGTTTGAATTCTGTTTAGTTCGGATGCAGTTACACCTTCGCCATTTTTGTCTTCGGCTTTCTGCATAAGATTATCATATTCTTTTTTAGTGTTTCTGGTAAC
>JBKUMA010000205.1:0-3583 GCA_046955055.1 Candidatus Gastranaerophilaceae bacterium | reverse complement strand
GTTTTATATACTAAAGTTATACATTTTTATAAACTTTAGACATCTGTGTGATGTTCACCTTCATAGCAATAATGATAAAATATATATTTAATAGTAATATGCAAGAATTTGAAGTAACATACCACGGAATTATATCTACAAACATCAAAAAACTTCGCACGCAAGCAAAGCTTTCACAAGAAGCACTTGCTGAGAAACTAAGTTGCTCCAGAGAGTTTATAAGCAGAGTAGAAAACAAAAAAGAAAGAATTAGCCTTAATATGATGTTCAAAATTGCAAGAATATTTAATATTAATCCTAGCAGCTTGTTACAAGCCTAATTTGTTTTTATTATAATCTTTCAGGTCAGAATAGTAAAAAGGAAGTTTATGTAGAATAATGCTATTTTTTAAAAGTAAGCATTACTTTTTGGCGTAAATGCGAACATTGCCTAATAAAGATATTGACAAGGCATGTCAGAATTTATGCTGTCAAAATTTATCTATATATAGTTAAACAGCCATTCGGGATTCAACAATTTTTCTAAATTTTTCAAGGTCTTCGGCGGTATCAATTCCTACAGGAACGAAATCAACAATAGATGTTTTAATCCTCATACCGTTTTCCAATGCACGCAACTGTTCAAGGCTCTCAGACATTTCCAAACTTGATTGTTTAAGTTCTGTCATTTTAAACAATGCACTTCTTTTATAACCATATATTCCCAAATGTCCGTAGAAAGTTGCATGTCCTGAATTTCTTTCAAAAGGAATTTTAGAACGAGAAAAATATAAAGCAAATCCATTATTATCGGTAACACATTTCACCAAATTAGGATTATTAATTTCATTTTCATCTTTTAACACTCTTATTAGAGTAGAAATATCAGCAGATTTATCATCCCTAACGTTTTTGATAACTTCATCAATACTTTCTGATTTAATTAAAGGTTCATCACCTTGCAAATTAACAATATAAGAAATCTCAGGATGGCGTTCACAAACTTCCTTAATCCTGTCACTTCCGCATTTGTGATTAATAGAAGTCATTTCAACGTTACCGCCAAAATCCTTTACAGCATTAAAAATTCTTTCATCATCAGTAGCCACAATAATAATATCAGCAAGTTTTGCGGCCTGAGCTTTTTCATATACCCATTGAATTACAGGCTTGTTCATAACTTTAAGAAGCGGTTTTCCTTCTAATCTTGACGAACCGTAACGTGCCGGAATAATTATTGCTGTTTTTTCCATAAGTACCTCTATTTCTTAACTACAAAAGAAACCCACTGATCCTGATGATTTTCTTCTACCAATTTTAAATTATGCTTAGCAACAGCCTCAAGCACAACCGGTTTCTTTTCATCTAATATACCGCTTAAAACAAGATAAGCGTTATCATTCATAAGATTTTTTAAATCACCCATAATTTCAGCCAAAACATTATGGAGAATATTAGCGAGTATAAAATCAAATTTTTCACTAACTTTATCTGCCGTATTAAGTTCGAAAACACATTCTGCGTCGTTTTTTACAGCATTATCTCTTGCTACATCAATAACTGTTTCATCGTTATCACAGCCATAAACATATGACGCTCCGAATTTTTTAGCACAAATAGCCAAAATACCAGAGCCCATTCCAATATCAGCGACTTTAGCATTATGCGGCATATATTTTTCGATTGCCTTCATACATAACTGAGTGGTCTGGTGAGTACCGGTTCCAAAAGCACAACCTGGTTCCAAATGTATAGTAACCTCATCAGGTTTAGGCTTGTATTCGAGCCAATCAGGTACAACAACTATTCTGTCAGAAACATGAGTGACATCCCATTTCTCTTTCCACTTTTTAGACCAGTCTTCATTCTGCTTGGTTTGAAGAGAAATTTCCCAGCTTCCAAGTTCTTCATCACTTAGCCCTCTATATTTTAAAATATCACGCTGTTCTTTTAAAACATCTTCAATATTCTGTTCTATAGAACGTAGAAAGACTTTTAATGTACCTTCTGTTGTAGATATCATTTCAAGGTCTTTATAAGCCTCCTCAGCCAGCACAACGCCTTCACAATCGAAGTTTTCGAAACAAATTTCAGAAACAATATCTGAAATTTGAGGATTAATTTTAATCTTTAATTCATAATAATCAGACATTATTCTATGAAAGCACCCATTTTTCTGAATTTGTTGTATCTTTGAGACTTTAACTCATCTTTAGATAATTTAGAAAGTTCATCAAGACTGTCAAGAATAGTCTTTTTCATGTTAGCAGAAATTTCTTCATAGTTGGTATGAGCACCACCGACAGGTTCCTTAATATCGCCGTCTATAATATCAAATTTCAATAAATCTTTTGCAGTTATTTTCAAAGCCTGAGCAGCTTCAGAAGCCTTAGCAGCATCACGCCAAAGAATTGACGCACAGCCTTCAGGAGAAATTACTGTATAATAAGCGTGTTCTAACAAATAAACTTTGTTTGCGACAGCCAGCCCCAAAGCTCCACCGGAACAACCTTCCCCTGTAATAATAGCTATAACAGGAACTTCCATTTTAGCCATATCACGAAGGTTAACAGCAATAGCACCGCCCTGATTTGTTTCTTCCGCACTAATTCCAGGATAAGCCCCCGGAGTATCAATTAAAGTAATAACTGGAATATTAAACTTACTTGCATGCTTAAATAATCTCAACGCTTTTCTGTATCCTTGAGGCTGAGGCATACCAAAATTGTATTCAAGATTTTCTTTTGTAGACTTACCTTTCATTGTACCTATAATCATAACAGGTCTGCCGTCAATTTTTGCTAAACCTCCGATTATAGCTCTGTCATCCATACCTTCTCTATCGCCGTGAAGTTCAACAAAATCTTCACAGATATGGTTAACGTAGTCTAAAAAATTAGGACGTTCCGGGTGTCTGGCAATCTGCAATTTTTGAGAAGGCTTAAGATTAGAATATAAATCTTTACGATAATCTTCTGCCTGCTGTTCAAAAGTGTCAATTTCTTTGCTTAAATCCATGCCTGACTCCATACTTATTTTTTTTAATTCTTCAATTTTTTCTTGAATTTCCATTATTGGTTTTTCAAAATCCAAAATTGCTGTCATTATTATTATACCTCATATCTATATCTAATCCGTCGGACACTTAAGCAGAATGCATTTCTAATATTTTTGCCAAAGTATCTCTTAATTTTTTACGTGACGCAACTACATCTACCTGACCGTATTTCAACAAATATTCTGCTGTTTGGAAGTCAGAAGGTAGTTTTTGTCTTATAGTTTGTTCAATAACACGTCTGCCAGCAAAGCCTATTCTTGCACCTTGCTCTGCAACAATAATGTCGCCTAACATACCAAAACTTGCTGTAACACCTCCGAATGTAGGCTCTGTTAATAAGTTTATATATAACAAACCTTCATCATCAAGACGAGAAACTGCACAAGATGTTTTTGCCATTTGCATTAAACTTAAAGCACTTTCTTGCATTCTTGCACCGCCTGATGAAGTTATAGCCAATACAGGAAGTCTGAGTTCAATAGCTTTTTCCATAATGCGTGTAACTTTTTCGCCAACCACGCTGCCCATAGAACCGCCCATATAATC
>JBKUMA010000204.1:0-3584 GCA_046955055.1 Candidatus Gastranaerophilaceae bacterium | reverse complement strand
GTAATTCGGGTTTTGCACAAATTTGACAGTTTTCATAATTAATGATTTTTTCATAAATTGACTCCCTTAAACTACTACTTTATGTAACCCCTTAGGTTTATCTACATTACGCCCAAGAAGTCTTGCTATCTCCAAAGCCAATAACTGAGATATAACCACTATACAAAAAGATTTTACAATTTCGCTTTCACAATCGACATTAATATTAAACTCTGTTTCTACCTTTTCATTTGTGTTACCGATAATAATAATAGGCGGATTATAATCTTCTTTTATTTTATTTAAATTTTTAATAGCTGTATAACTCAAGTCACAGTCAGTAATATATACCAAAGGCTCTTTATTATTTAAAACAGCTACGTGCCCGTGCATAAATTCACCTAGAATCATAGCGATAATATTAATATACGAAGTTTCCTTTATTTTTAAAGAAGCCTCTTTTGCCAAAGCATATGATATGCCGTCAGCAGTCATAACAATATTTTTGTATTTTGATAAAAATCTTGCGGCTTTATTAATTTCCGGCTGAATTTCAAATGTTCTTTTAATTGCTTCAGGAAGAGTTTTTATCTGCTCGACATAGCATGAAATATCAATATTTTTTAAAGATGCATATTTTAAAACTACCAAAGTTAAACATAACATCTGAGAAGTTAAAGATTTTGTAGCTGCAATACTTTTTTCTTCTCCTGCATGGCAATCAACCTTGAAATCTGAAGCCTGCCATATTGTAGAACCGATTTTATTAGTAACGCACATTGTTCTTACGCCAAATTCTTTAGCCCTAGTCAATGCCTTATTAGTGTCAGTAGTTTCACCTGATTGAGTGATAAAAACGTATAAAATATTGCTTTCGTGCGGCACTGCAGATTTTAGCAAAAATTCGCTGGAATACATTGCTCTTGCCTCAATACCTGCAATGTTACCAAATAAATCAGCAGCATATCTTGCACAGTGATATGAAGAACCGCTTGCGACAAGTACTATTTTTTCAATATCAGAAGGCAAATCGATTAAAATATAATTATCGTCACTGATGTGAGTTTTCAGTAAATGATCAAGAATTTCCGACTGCTCGAAAATTTCATTTTCCATACTTGATTTTTCATTTTTCTCAAAAAACATATATACACCTATTTTCTAAAAAAGGGGCAGACAAAGTCTGCTACCCTAATATTTCTTTTAAAATTTCGTTAACCGCTTTTGGATTAGCTCTTCCTTTAGTTTCCTTCATCACTTGACCAACGAAGAAGCCAAACAATTGAACTTTTCCGTTTTTGTAAGCTTCAACCTGAGGAGCATTTGCAGCAACAACTTTTTGTGCTATTTCTTTCAACGCACCCTCGTCAGATATTTGGCTAAGTCCTCTTTTTTCAACGATTTCAGAAGCTTTTGTTCCATCTTTCATCATATCAAAAATAATTTGTTTACCAATATTATTAGAAATTGTATTTTTTTCAATAAGTGAAATTAATTCTGCCAAATTTTCAGGAGTTAATTTTGTATCTGTTATTTCAATATGTTCTTCCTTCAAGTAAGCAGCGATTTCGCCCATAATAAAGTTAACGGCAATTTTAGGATTAGCACCTAATTTTAAGACTTCATCAAAGAATAAAGCCAAGCCCATTTGCTCTACAATAACGCAAGCATCATACTCAGATAAGCCTAAACTCATATATCTGTCACGTTTTGCTTGAGGAAGTTCCGGCATTTTATCCTTAATTTCTTGAACCCATTCTCTAGATATTTTTAGAGGCATTAAATCAGGTTCAGGGAAATATCTGTAATCATGTGCATCTTCTTTACCTCTCATTGAGCGGGTTTCACGCGAATTGTCATCCCACAATCTTGTTTCTTGAACTACTTGTCCGCCTTCTTCAACGATTTCAATTTGTCTGTCTATTTCATATTCAATGGCTCTTTGAAGTGCAGAAAAACTGTTTACGTTTTTAATTTCAGCACGAGTACCGAATTCTTTAGAGCCCTTAGGCATTATTGAAATATTTGCATCACATCTCATTGAGCCTTCTTCAAGGTTACCGTCGCAAACACCGATATATCTAACAATGTTTCTTAACTCTTCCATATAGTTTCTTGCTTCTTCAGAACTTCTCATATCAGGTTCTGAAACGATTTCAAGAAGCGGAGTTCCTGCTCTGTTTAAATCAACAAGAGAATAGCTTGAACCAGCAAGTCCGTCAGCACCTGCGTGAACCAATTTACCGGCATCTTCTTCAAGGTGTGCACGTGTAATACCTATTCTTTTACCTTTGATATCTATGTAACCACCTACACAAATAGGTTCATCATATTGAGAAATTTGATATCCTTTTGGTAAATCAGGATAAAAATATTGTTTTCTATCAAATTTACATCTTTCAGGAATTTCGCAATTTAAAGCAAGTCCTGTCAAAATACCCATATTAACAACTTCTTTGTTCAATACAGGCAATACACCCGGCATACCTAAAGTTATAGGACAAGTTTGTGTATTAGGTTCTTGACCAAATTCTGTTCCGTCAGGTGCAAATATCTTTGATTTAGTTTTCAACTGAGCGTGAACTTCCAAACCTATAACTACTTCATACTTATCTCTTAAATTTTCCATAAAGTCTCCTTATCATACGTATTTATGAGACTATTTTAACACAAAGAAAGATTTTTTCACACAAATTAAAATTTTAGACTATCCCAATAACCCTTAGTTTTATCTTCGGGGTTTTCATCAGCCTGGGCATACTTATAACACCCGTAATCGTGTTGTCCACCACAGTCGCTTGCATTCCAGTAGCCGCTATCGTATATAAAAATATCATATCCATAACGATTAGGTCCCTTGAAAGGTCCATTGGTATCAAACACAACTTTTAGACCATCCATAACACCATGGTGCTGAAAACAAATTGTTGATATATAAGTTCCATCTTGTAAAACATACGCCACTGTATAGTTATATCCAGTATTATAGCCGCCAACCGTACCATTTAAAAAACTTTTTTGCGTTCCGCTATATGAATAAGCCTTTTGAGCAAGGACTTTTGTTGTAAATGGATCCCCAGAAGCTCCTGCTATTATTTTAGGATATTTAATAATCTTAAATTGTTGTGCAAATACATCATTTGCCTCTGCACGAATAACATCGGGAACAGCAGCATTACAAGAATTTTCAACAGGATGTGCACAATCTTCCAGTGCGAGTTCACTTACAGTCCTGTTCAATGCTGATTCAACTAATGCAGAAGCTTTCTTAAATCGGTTTTCAAGTTCATGTCTTTTATACTTAGTTATAAAAGACGACAGTGTCAAAGCTGCAACAATACCAATTATGCCAAGCGTGATTAAGACCTCAGCCAGAGTAAACGCAATTTTACCAACATTGTTTAACTTGTCTACGTGCGTAGCACCTTCGGCTAAAGTAAAGCCAATCCTGTTATTGCGACGTGGCAATCCAGCTTTTGAATTTTTGTCAACGTGATATATCATATCACCATTATAACAGTTTTTAGAATAATTACAAGGGGTCGAAAACCCTTGCAGGAGCTTTAAATTTTCGCCCCCCCCCCGCAAGCATAGCTGCTTGACCC
>JBKUMA010000203.1:1711-3597 GCA_046955055.1 Candidatus Gastranaerophilaceae bacterium | reverse complement strand
GCAAAAGATCCTTCTACAGAAAATTTGGGTTTTGATGTGAATAATAACTTTGAACCTAAGTTTGAAGTTATCCCCGGAAAACAGGCTGTAGTAAAGAAATTAAGTGATATGGCAAAAAAGTTTGATAAAATTTATCTTGCATCCGACCCCGACCGTGAGGGAGAAGCTATTGCTTGGCATGTACGCCAGATTTTAAAAGTGCCTGATGAAAAGATTTTAAGAATAGTGTTTAACGAAATTACGCCAAAAGCTGTAAAATATTCTGTTGATAACCCTCGCGGTATTGATATGGATATGGTAAAAGCACAGCAGACAAGACAAATTCTAGATAAGCTTGTAGGTTATAAGTTAAGTCCTGTGTTGTGGAAGCAAATAGGCAACCGTAACCTTTCAGCAGGGCGTGTTCAATCTGTTGCTCTACGAATGATTTGTGAAAGAGAAGAAGAAATTGAAGCATTCGTACCTCAAGAATACTGGTCAATTCATACGGATTTGGAAAAAGACGGCAAGACTTTTGAGGCAGAGCTTTCGAAAATAAAAGACAAACCTGTAGAAAAAAGTATTAAAAATCAAGAAGAAGCACAAAAAATTGTAGACTATCTTCAAGAGCCTTCACGTGAATTCGAAGTTGCAAAAGTAACTAAAAAGACAATGAAGCGTAAACCTACTGCTCCTTTTATTACTTCTACATTACAAAGGGCAGCTAGTTCAAAACTTGGTTTCGGTGTACAAAAGACAATGCAGGTTGCACAAAAACTTTATGAAGGTATGGAAATTGACGGTACTCCTGTTGGTTTGATTACGTATATGAGAACCGATAGTGTAAGGGTTTCCGATGACGCTCAGGCAATGGCTAAAGACTTCATTCTAGGCAATTTTGGTGAAAAATATTATCCGGAAACTCCAAATGTTTATGTTAAAGGTAAAGCTAATGTTCAAGATGCACACGAAGCTATAAGACCTTCATATCCTGAAAGAACACCTGAAAGTATTAAACAGTATCTTGATAATGATCAGTATAAACTTTATAAACTTATTTGGGATAAGTTTATGTCATCTCAAATGTCAAATGCTGAAATTGCCAACAAGTCTATGGAAATTAAAGCTGGTGACTATACTTTAAAAGCAGGCACAAGCAAAGTTACATTTGATGGCTTCTTGAAACTTTATAACGATGCTGATGATGAAGAAAAAGCAGCGGAAAGCAAAATTCCTGATTTAGATAAAGGTGACAAAGTTAACTGTAAAAAAGTTAACCCTAAACAGCATTTCACCCAGCCTCCTCCAAGATATAACGAAGCTTCACTTGTTAAAGCTCTTGAAGAACACGGGATTGGGCGTCCGTCTACTTATGCAACTATTATCACTGTTATTCAAACAAGAAAATACGTTGAGAAAAAAGAAAAAGCATTACATCCAACGCTTTTGGGCAGAACTGTTTCAAAACAGCTTGTTTTACAATTCGCTGATATTATGGATTACAAATTCACTGCAGGTATGGAAACCAAGCTTGATAGAATAGCCGAAAAGAAAGCTGTGTGGAATGACGTATTAAAAGAGTTTTACGCACCGTTTATTGAAGAAGTTAATAAGGCTTTGCAAAACGGAGAACGTGTAAAGATAGAAAGTAAGATTAAGTGTCCTAACTGCGGCAAACCAATGGTGCTTCGTACCAGCAAATTTGGCACGCAATTTTTGGGCTGTTCCGGCTATCCTGAATGTAAGACAATGATGTCATTAAATGCTTTGTCAGAGGAAAGCAGTGAAGAGGGACAATCTCAAGAACAGGAAGTTTGTGAAGAAAAATGTGAAAAATGCGGTTCTGATATGGTTTTCAAAATGGGACCTTACGGCAAATATATGGAATGTACAAATGAGGATTGCAA
>JBKUMA010000203.1:0-1701 GCA_046955055.1 Candidatus Gastranaerophilaceae bacterium | reverse complement strand
GATTGCAAGCACAGAAAACCTTACAGAAAATCTACAGGAGTAAAGTGTCCTAAATGCGGTAAAGGTATGATTGTCGAGAGAAAATCAAAACGCGGTACTGTTTTTTACGGATGTGATAAATATCCTGACTGTGATTTTACATTGTGGAATGAGCCTACAGGCGAAGAATGTCCGGAATGTAAGTCTTTACTGGTTAAAAAGATTTTGAAAAAGGGAACTATAATATCTTGTTCAAACATGAAATGCGGATATAAAAAAGAAGTAGAGGAACAAAGCGAAGCGACTGTTCAAAATCAAGAAGAAAATTCATAATAATTAAAGAGGACGAAGAAAAATGAATCCTGAATTAATGGAACGCTTTCTGGCTAAGAAAGCTAAAAAATTAGGTATTTCTGTAGAGGAGTTGAAAGCTCAAGGTACACCATCGCCTGTTGCGGAACAGGTTGAAACAACGTCTGTTCAACCGGCTTATGAGCCATTGCAGCCTCAGCCGGAAAAGGTTGAAGTGCCTTCTTATATTTTCGGTCCTTCAAAAATAGAAGAAACTGCACAGAAACAGGAAGAACCTATTGAGATTAAAGATAATCGTGAAAATAAGTTTGCATTAATAGGTTATCCTTTAGGGCATTCCTTATCAAAGGTTATTCACGAAGCTGGATTTAAAAGTCTTGGAATTGAGGCAACTTATGATATTCTTGAGACTCCGCCGGATTCTCTTGTAGATAGGATTAAATGGTTAAAAACAAACGGTTATAAAGGGTTTAATGTTACTATTCCGTTGAAACTTCCAATAACTTTGTTTGTGAATGAAGTTGATAATTATGCAGATTTGGCAAGAGCCGTGAATACTGTATCTATTCAGGCTGATAAGTTTTTAAAAGCTTATAATACAGATGTGATAGGATTTAAGCGTGCAATCCCTTCGGATATAAATTTGAAATCAGCACGTGTTGCAATTCTTGGTACAGGCGGAGCGGCTCATGCTGCGTGTATTGCCTTAACTGAGTGTGGTGTGAAAGAGATTGCGTTTTTTACCAGAAACATTCCTAATTCTATTGATTTGATGAATTATGTAAGACGTAAATTCCCTTCTGTAGAGTTTAACGTTTATCAGATAGAAAATATTCGGGATTTGGGCGAATATTCTATGCTTGTTAATACGACTCCTATCGGAATGCTTGGCAAAGCAGGTGATATGATGCCTGTTGAAATGAAAGCTTTGCAGACGTTGAACAAAAATGCTGTTGTATATGATGTGATTTATAATCCAAAGAAAACAGTACTGATTAAATCGGCAGAAAAATTGGGATTGAGAACTATTACAGGACTTGATATGCTTATTTATCAGGCAGCAGCGGCACAGGAAATCTGGTTTGGCGGTATGTATAAGCCTGATTTCAAAGACATGAAAATAGCTGCATTAGAGGCTCTTTAATTTAATAATTCTTGTGCAAGTTTTGAGATTTTGACGTCTAAAGTTTCAAGTTTGTCTTGCATGATTTTGTTTTTTTTGTGAATTAAGTCAATAGTAAATTCAAGATAAGTAAGGTCATCATGGTCATCTTTGCTGGCTTCAAATGCTCTTTTGAGTGTTTTAGAGAGAGAACTTATTTCATACGCAAGCATTTGTATATCTTCTTGCTTGTTTGTTATTGCTAAAATTTTTTCATTCATATATTGCCCTTATACATATTATAATAA
>JBKUMA010000202.1:0-3615 GCA_046955055.1 Candidatus Gastranaerophilaceae bacterium | reverse complement strand
TCTTTAGCCTTTTCTTCTTCTAATTTTTTAGGTTGCTTTTCTTCTTCAATCTCTTCTGCGGCTTGGGCTGCTGAGGTGTATGCCCCTGAAACATTTGAAATTTCCATAAATATCCGTCCTTTCTAAAAAAATTTACACATGGTTTGTCGGACATTTATTTATGAAACTTTAGAAATTTTAAGAAATATTTCATTTTATTATTCCGGAAGTTTCGTTGTACATAATCATATAAAAATCAGAACTGGTTATGTTAGGGTTATTTTTCATAAACTTTTTAACATCAAAATTTGCAAGATATTTGTCTAATTTTTGCACAACTTTTTCTCTATCTGAATTTTCATCCTTGAGTTTGCTTATATAATTTTTGGTTAAATAAACAATGTCATCTTCTGTTAGAACAGGAAGACCGCCAATTTTAACCTCATCTTTTTCTTCTTCTTTTAAATATTCTTTCAACTCTTTTTTAGGATCTTCTTTTTGTCTTTTACCATTGCTGTCAGAAGACGTTGAAGAAGAA
Organism: Candidatus Gastranaerophilaceae bacterium; assembly: GCA_046955055.1. Lineage (GTDB taxonomy): Bacteria > Cyanobacteriota > Vampirovibrionia > Gastranaerophilales > Gastranaerophilaceae > JBKUMA01. Next base: position 3,098 of record JBKUMA010000202.1, on the reverse strand, counting down.
ACCGCTCTGTTAAAAGGGTTGTTGACCGAATTAAACATTAGATGCCTCAATAAATTATAATTTGCATGCTTTATTACGGTTATTACTTTTAAAATCTTTAATTAAATCATTCAAATATATGAGATTTACAATGAATAATAGTAATCTTTAAATAACTTGCAATCGTCTTCTATGTTAGGACTTTCGCAAACAAGAACACCTTTTACACCGAATTCTTTCATTGCTTTCAAAAGGTCCTTGTAATTCATATCGCTTTCAAGCATTACAAGGTGTTGTTTTTCACCTTTTTCACCATACTCAATCCCTGCAAGATGTCCATGAAAATTATCAAGTGCATACTGTCCGATTTCTTCACCAATTTTTTCTAAAACTCTTGAGAATTCATCATAAGTGTTATATTCGCCGTTTGTTCTTGCATGGAGATGTGAAAAGTCTATACAAGGAAGAACTCTTTCAAAATCCTTTGAAAGTCTGATTACTTCATCCAAATCACCCCACTGTGTAGCCTTTCCTGTTGTTTCAGGACGAACCCAGAGGTTTATTTTTTCTTCATCAAGAATTTTGAAAATTCTTTCGTTTTCTTTTTTCACACGGTTGTAAACTTCTTCTTTATCTTTACCCATATAAAAAGCAGCGTGATATGTAATACTAAAAGCTCCCGCTTGATTTGCAACAACAGCGGTTTCTACAATTCTTTGAACACTAGCTTCAATTTTTTCTTCTTCTTTTGAGTTTAAATTTATATAGAAAGGACCATGTGCTGTTAAAATTAAATTGTTTTCTTTTGACGCTTTATTTAAAAACTGTCTTGAAGCTTCAGACATTCTAACACCGTGGACAAATTCAATTTCCATTCCGTCCAAATTCATTTCTTTAAGAACCTCAAAAGCTTGAGGGTAACTGCCTTTACCTGTTCTCAAAGGCATTCCGGCTGTAACGAAATTTAATTTATCGAATTCAATAATGTTTTGCATAAAATTGCTCCCAGTGAAACTGCTATTAAACAAATTATAACACTTATCAAAGCGTAAGAAAAAGCTTGGAAAAACCTTTGATTTCCTAACATTTCAAAAAGCTCTAATGAAAATGTACTGAACGTTGTTAGACCGCCGCAAAAACCAACAGTTAATGCAAACTTTAAAGCTGGATTTATTTCAGGTTTGTCAATAAAAAGAATGTATAAAATTCCTATTATAAAGCTTCCAACAATGTTCACAATGAATGTAGAAAGAGGTAGATTGTAGTGCACAAATCTAATCATAAGAAATCCTGTTAAATATCTTACAACAGCACCTACTCCGCCTCCCAAAAATACAGCAATAACATTCTGCATTTTATACCTTAACCTTAACAAGGTCTTGAATTATTTCACAAGCGTCAGCAACAAATTTTGAACAATGTTCTTTTTTTGCCAGCCCCTCATAACCTGAAGATAAAACTCTGCAGCAGGTAACTTTGTTTTTTTCTTTGAACCTTGTCATAAATTCTTTTGCCTTTTCTCTTGCACAAATTTCGTTATTCTTAAGGTTATCACGTCCGAAGTTAAAACCTAAAATCATTTGTGCTGCTGCAACTGTTCCGCAAAGGCAGCCGGATGATATTCCGCCTGAAAAAGATGTTGCACAAGACAATAGTACAGGATCACAAAGTCCTTCATCTATTGCCGCTCTGATTACACTTTCAGAACATGAATATCCGCTTTTAAAATAATTTATTGCTTGTTTTTCCATTTTTTTTCACCACTGCTTGCGACTTTTTGCATACCGCCTTTTGCTTATATAACTGTTTTTATTTTAACTATCTTATTTGAACAGGCATAATCAAGCAAACGTAATCTTCGTCGCAGTTTGGTCTGAACATTGTTGCGGAAAGTCCTGTATTTAAACCGATTTTAACTTCTTCACAGTCAATATTTTTCAATGCTTCAAGGACATATTTGTAATTGAATGCGATAGCAAGTTCTTCACCTTTATAATCAATGTCAAGATGTTCTTCTGATTTACCTGAATCTGGTGTATCAGCAGAAAGCTTCAAGCTGTTTTCGCTGAATTCAAGTTTAATAATACTTGTCTTTTCGTTAACCATAATTGATACACGTTCCAAAGCTGAAGTTAATTGTGCAACATTTACAATAGCTTCTTTCGGACTTTCTTGAGGAATTAACTGGTTATATTTAGGGAACTGACCTTCAAGAAGTCTTGAGATTGTAGTTGTCTTTTCGCTTTTTAATATAATTTTTGATTTTTCTGTATAGATTTTCACAGTTTCTTCATCAATAAAACTACTCATTTTAATAAATTCATTCAATGTCTTTGAAGGAATAATTAACTGATTTGTTTTGTTATCTTTGTTATCAATTACTTCTCTTACTCTTGCAAGTCTGTTTCCGTCAGTTGAAGCAATTTCAAGAACTTTTTCAGATATATCACATACAATACCTGACAAAAGGTTGCTTGTTTCATAGCTTGCAGCAGCAAAACCTGCTTGACGAACAGCTTTAACAAAAGGTCTTATTGCAATTTCAAAACCGTTTTCTTCATCTATTTCCACATTTGTAAATTCTGGTGGAAACTCAGAAGCAGAAATACCTATAATATCAAATTTTGTATTTTGACATGTAATATTTACGGAAGTTTCTTCATTATTCATTTCAAAAGTAATCAATTTATCACCAAGCTTTGAAACAATTTCATTTAAAGTTTTAGACGGCAAAGTAATTTTACCTTCTTCTTCAACCTGAGCGTCAACATTTGCGATTACTGTAAAATCCAAATCTGTAGCTACAAGTTTAATTGTGCCTTTATCTATTGTTTCAATTAAGATGTTTAAAAGAACTGGCTGCAAAGCTTTCATTGAAGTTGCTCTTTCAACTATCTTAATGCCGTTGTATAAATCTTCCTTTTTTATAACAAATTTCATATCATTACTCCCTATAACTATTTGTATAACAAAATTATAGTATAAAATAAGCTTTAATAAAAACAAATGAACATAAAATCAATACAAAAATTAACCAAGTGACGATTTTCTTCAAGCTGTTTTATATTATATATAAATATAATAATTTTAATATACCTGATTTTATGATACGATAGACG
>JBKUMA010000201.1:0-3619 GCA_046955055.1 Candidatus Gastranaerophilaceae bacterium | reverse complement strand
TTATTAGATTTTCAACACTTTCAGGAGGTTTGGCAAAACGATCTTTCCACTCTTCAACAATGTAATCAAGTTCTACCTGTGAATTTACGTCGGCAAGCCTTTTGTACTCTATCATTTTTTGATCTGCCGAACCAACCCAGTCATCAGGAATAAACGCTGTTACGTTTATATCAACAATAGTCGGCTGTGTCTTTTCTGTGAAATTACCTTGAAGCTCTTGAACAGTTTCTTCAAGAAGCTGGCAGTATGTATCAAAACCTACGTTTATCATATGCCCATGCTGTTTTGTACCTAAAATATTACCTACACCTCTGATTTCAACATCACGAAGTGCAATCTGGTAACCGCTTCCAAGTGTTGTAAATTCTTTAATAGCTTTAAGCCTTTGAACTGCATCAGTTGTAATCTCTTTTGACTTTGTATAAAAACAGTAGCAGTAAGCCTGTCTTTGCGAACGTCCTACTCTTCCTCTCAATTGATAAAGCTGTGCAAGTCCGAATTTGTCTGCATTATGAATTATCATCGTATTGGCGTTAGGAATATCGATACCATTTTCGATAATTGTAGTAGCCAAAAGAATATCATATTCTTGATTTGCAAAATCTACAATGACTTTTTCCAGAGTTTTTTCGTCCATTTGACCATGTCCTATTGCTATTCGAGCGTTAGGCACAAGCTTTTGCAATTGCATTCTGAATTCGTCAATCGTTTCAACCCTGTTATACAGGTAAAAAACTTGTCCTTCTCTGTCAAGTTCATGAACAATAGCGTTTTTAACCGTATTTTCATTCCACTCACCCACGAAGGTTTTAATTGGGAGCCTGTTTTTTGGAGGTGTATTGATTACTGACATATCCTTAATACCGGACAAAGACATATATAATGTTCTTGGAATAGGTGTTGCTGACATTGTTATAATATCAATGTTCTCACGTAACTGTTTTAATTTTTCCTTATGACGCACTCCAAAACGGTGTTCTTCATCAATTACAAGCAGCCCTAAATCCTTAAAAACTATACCTTCCTGCAAAAGCCTGTGTGTACCTATTACAACATCACATGTACCAGCAGCAAGTTTTTTTATCGTTTCTTTTTGTTCTTTTGCAGTTCTAAAGCGTGACATTAATTCAACATCAACTCCAAAAGGCTTGAACCTTTCAGATATTGTCTGGAAATGCTGTAAAGCTAGAATAGTAGTCGGAACAACGACTGCAACCTGTTTCCCTGAAGTTACAGCCTTGAAAATCGCCCTCATTGCAACTTCTGTTTTACCAAAACCTACATCCCCGCAAATAAGTCTGTCCATAGGTTTATCGGTTTCCATATCAGCTTTAACATCATTAATAGCTTTCATCTGGTCTGGAGTTTCTGTGTATTCAAAAGCTTCTTCCATTTCAACCTGCCATGTTGTATCAGGCGAAAACTGAATTCCTGTTTGCATTTTACGCTTTGCATACAAACGCAAAAGGTCATATGCAACAGCTTCTACTTCTTTTTTAACTCTTGCTTTTGTGTTTTCCCAATCTTTACCGCCCATACGCGATAATTTTGGACGCACAGAACCTGAACCGCGATATCTAACAAGAAGGTTAATCTGTTCTGCAGGAATATGAAGCCTGTCTTTATTTGCATATTCAATAGTCAAATAATCTTTCCATTGTCCGTCAAGTTCTTGTTGTGAAAGACCTTTATAAACACCTACCCCGTGAATACTGTGAACAACATACTCACCCTCTTTTATATCATTAATACTTTCAATATACTCAGGTTTTTCTTTGTAATATGAACGCTTTGATGATGTAACTTCTTTTGTTCTTTTATTAAACAGTTCTCTATCAGTTAGGACAATCGTTTTAAAATCCTCTAAAATAGCACCCGGAGATGCGATACTTTCTGTAAATTCAACGTCAAAAATTTCACGTTCAGAAAGTATTTCTTTTACACGCTCAGGATAATCAGTTGCAATAATTATTCTATAGCCATTTCTTGATTTTATAAATTCTGCTATATCATCCAGATGTGCACCAAAATTTTGAACCGGCTGAGAGTTAAACTCTATTATTTCTTCCATTTCACTATCGAGAAAATTGTTTAGTCCAACTTTAACAAACATTGCTGTCTTTTTAACAAAATCCTCATAAGGTATATGGTTTAAGCCTTTTAAATCTATGTTCAATTCAAGCTTTAAATTTTCTTCTGCTTGTTTTGCATAGCTTTCATCCAAGAATTCATATTTTGCACTTATCTCTGAAGCTTCATCAAATACAATAATATAATCCTTAAAATAATCTAAAACCCCGACTAAATCGTTATTAAAATAATTTTGATAAACATCAATACCTTCAAAGTAACCTTCTTCGTTCAACTGTTCGTTAAGTTCAGGCCTGTCCTTGAAAATATCCGAAGGTCTTTCAGGCAGCATAAATTTATATACAGGAAGAATTTTTACTTCTTTTACTTTTTCTATAGACTTTTGGGTTTCGTTATTAAAATACCTGATATCAACTATTTCGTCGCCCCACAGTTCAATTCTCACAGCATGCTTGTCAAGCGAAAAGACATCTATTATATCGCCTCTTACACTGAATTCACCAATATCACTAACCATTGTTGAACGCTTATATCCCATATCAACAAGCTTTTGTGCAAAATTTTTAACATCTATTTCATCACCAACTTTCAAATCAATTGAAAATCGTTCAAAAAACAATTTTGACGGGAATTTTTCCAAAAGGGTTTTGACAGGTGCAATAACCACATCCGGCTGGTCAAAAAGTATTTTAACCTGTTCTGCATAATCATACCTGTTAGGCGAAATACTCTCGTACATTGAAATATTTTGAAACGGAATTAGGCTTGATTGCACATCAAAAGCTTTTAACAAATCATTTTGATACTTCAAAGCGTTTTGCTCAGTCGAGGTTATGACAAGAATTTTCTTATCCGTAATTTTTCTTATTTTCTGTATAAGCAAAAGACGCAGTAAAGTAGTTAATCCAGTTACAGCAAAAGAAAACGATTTTTTCAAATATCGTTCAAATAAAAAATAATTTTCATCATTTTCCTGACTTGCGATGTTGAACATAATTTGATTTTAACATAAATTGCTTATTTGTAACAAAAGTTTAATGAATATACTATATTTAACAAAAAAATTTGTTTTATAATTTTAAAAATGATTATACATTATAAGGAATTAAAATGAGAATTGAAAGTTACCAAAACTTAAGGCATATAAATAACAATCAATACACCCCTGCTGCAGTAAAAAATTACACATCTGCACCAAAAGCTGCATATGCAAATAATGAAATTGCTTTTACTGGCAAAGGATATTTAAAAAAAATGATTAATCTTTTTAAGCCTAAAAAGCCTATTACACCATTTTGGGCAGGACTTTGCAACTTCCCAAAACATTGTCTTGTCACAAACAAAAAAATTTCATACGATTCAAGCTATATCCATAACAACACACTTAACCACATTGGATATATAAAACAAAACGGCAAAAAAGTCGTTGTTTCTAAAGTAAAAGTCAATCCTCTCACCTCAAAAATTGTCCGCTCGACAATCTTTGATCCTTATAATGGGAAATTGCTATCCAGCGTTACACTGAAAT
>JBKUMA010000200.1:0-3634 GCA_046955055.1 Candidatus Gastranaerophilaceae bacterium | reverse complement strand
GACTTATCTGTGTTAATTATTTCAAGTTTATCGTTAATATGTTCAATTAAATCTTTCTGAGAAGACACTTGTGCATAAAAAGAATTAACATTTTCAGATAAAGAGTTAAACAAATTATTAATATCAGAAGATTTAGCACTCATCTCCTGATTTGATAAAATATTATTAAAAGATTGTTCAATACTGCTGAACATAGATGCAGTATATTTGTGTTTATCTTCGACTGAATTTTTCAATTCATTCAAATAAATTCTCATTAAATCAGCAGTTTCATTATCATCTGCCATCATATCCAATTTATTTTTCAATGCGGTCAATATTTTTTCAAATCCTAAAGCATTATGTTCATTTTCTAATTTCATAGCATTTAAGATTTCAGCAATTTCTTCTACTGTCTGTGCCATCTGTTTTTCACTTTCTTTTTAACGTTCGCGAACTAAATTCTATCCCTCTCATATAATATTATCAGAATTATAGGCATTTAAGCAAAAATATTAACTTTTAATATTACAATTGTAAAGTTGTTAATAACCCATTTAAAAATTAAGTGCTATAATATTAAAATAGTCATGGAATATAAGAGGTGATAATGAGTCATATCGTTATTGATGAAAACAAATGTAAAGCATGTTATTTATGTATAAATGAATGCCCCAAAAAGTTAATTAAAATCGGAGAAAAAACAAACAACCTCGGAGCTCGCCTGGTTGAGTTTTCTGATCCTGAAAATGAATGCCTTGGATGTGCAATGTGTGCAATGAGGTGTCCTGATTTAGCAATTACAGAAGTGCACAAAGGATAACTTGCAGAGATGTAAGTCTCAGGCACTAAATCTGACAAATGTCGGAGATGAGGATAAAAAACGGAGGCGAAAGCCTTGGACAAAAATAGATTAAGTCTGACAAATGTCGGCGAAGAGGATAAAAACGGAGGCGAAAGCCTCGGACAAAGATAGATTAAGTCTGACACATGTCGACAAAGAGGATAAAAAAATGGTTGAATGCTTAACAGATAAAAAAGTTTTAACAAAAGGTAACTATGCTATAGCACAGGCAGCAATTAATGCAGGTGTAGAATGCTATTTCGGTTACCCTATAACTCCGCAAAGTGAAATCGGAGAATTTATGAGCGGAAAAATGCAAGAATTAAACAGAGCATATGTTTCTGCAGAAAGTGAAGTAGCAGCAATAAATATGGTACTTGGTGCGTGTTCAACAGGTGCAAAGGCAATGACATCATCTTCATCTTGTGCGGTAGCACTAATGCAGGAAGCCATATCATACGCAACAGCTGATGAACTTCCAATAGTTCTAGTAAGTGTAATGAGAGGCGGCCCTGGATTGGGTAATATTTATCCATCCCAAGGAGATTACTTCCAAGCAACAAAAGGCGGCGGAAACGGCGATTACAAACTTATTGTACTTGCACCTTCAACAGTTCAAGAATGTGTAGATTTAACATACAAAGCATTCTATCTTGCACACAAATATAAAAATCCTACTGTAATTTTAGCAGACGGACTTTTGGGACAAATGATGGAACCTGTAACTTTTGGTAAATACCCTTACCCTGAAGTTGACAATTCAGAATGGGCATTAACAGGTGCTAAAGGACGTAACGGACGTACTATTCGTTCATATGCTCCTCTTGCAGATAATCAATGTGTATTCTTAGATAAATTATTTGCAAAATACAAACAAATTGAAGAAAATGAAACACAATGGGAAGAAATCGGCACAGACGATGCAGATATTATTTTGGTAAGCTTTGGCAGCACATCAAGAAATGTCAAAACTGCTGTAAAAGAATGCCGTAAACAAGGTTTAAAAGTTGGATTTTTCAGACCTGTAACTTTATTCCCGTTCCCTAGTAAGAGATTACAAGAACTATCTCAAAAAACAAAAAAATTCTTATGCGTAGAAGTAAATATGGGACAAATGATTAACGACGTAAAACTTGCTATTAACGGCAACGCGACTGTTGAACTGTTAAACAAACCTGTAGGTGCTCCGCCAAATGTTGATGAAATTGTAGAAAGAACAATGAGACTATAAAACGGAGGCGAAAGCCTCAGACAAAAATAGATTAAGTTCGACAAACGTCGACGAAAAGGATAAAAAAACGGAGGCGAAAGCCTCGAACAAGAATAGATTAAGTTCGACAAACGTCGACGAAAAGGGTAAAAAACGGAGGCGAAGGCCTCAAACAAGGATAAATTAAGTCTGACTAGAGTCGGCGTAGAGGATAAAAAATGGCAACACAAGTATTTAAATTACCGGAACAAACACTAAAAGAAAATGTAAAATATTCATTCTGTCCTGGCTGTGACCATGGGGTTGCAATCAGATTAGTGGCAGAAGTTCTGGAAGAACTAGGATTAAAAGAAAAAACAATATTAACAGCATCTATCGGCTGTTCTGTTACATTATACGATTTCTTAAATGTAGATGCACTTGAAGCACCGCACGGACGTGCACTTGCAGAAGCAACAGGAATAAAGAGAGCAAGACCTGACAAATTTGTATTTACATACCAGGGTGACGGTGACTTTGCATCAATAGGTTTAGCAGAAAGCCTTCACGCTGCATTAAGAGGTGAAAACTTAAGTGCAATTTGTATAAACAATACAACTTACGGTATGACAGGCGGTCAATTAGGTCCTACAACTCTTTTAGGACAAGTAACAACAACTTCTCCGACAGGAAGAAATGTTGAATATTACGGATATCCTATAAAAATTGCAGAACACGTAGCTTTATGTGAAGGTACAGCATATTCAGCAAGAGTATCACTTGACACTGTTGCAAATATAAGAAAAGCAAAACAGGCTATAAAAAAAGCATTTGAAGTACAATTGAACGGCCTAGGTTTCGGATTTGTTGAGATTTTATCAACATGCCCTACTAACTGGAAAATGACTCCTGAACAGGCTCACAAACGAGTACAAGATGAAATGATGCCTGTATTTAAACCGGGCGTATACAAAGACTTAACATAAAGTTTGACTCACTACATCGGACATTAGATAATTATTAAGACATAGGTACAAAAAAATGGAAGAAAAAAATTTTATTATCGCAGGATTTGGCGGACAAGGTGTATTATTAGCCGGAGAAGTTTTGGCTAACGCATTTATGCTGCAAGATTTAAACGTAACATGGTACCCCAGCTACGGAGCAGAAATGCGTGGCGGTACAGTTAATTGTGAAATAGTAACTTCAGAAACAGAAGTGAGTGCAGTAAATAAAAAGGACGCAGATTTTGTTGTTGCGTTAAACCAGGCATCTTTTGACAAATTCTTAAGCAAAATCAAAAAAGGCGGATGGATGATAGCAAACTCATCACTTGCTAAAGAAATCAAAACTCGCACAGACATTAACTATTTGTTTGCACCAATAACTAAACTTGCAGAAGAAGTAGGTAATATTAAAATGACTAATATCTTAGCATTAGGTTTAGCAGCAAAAGTAAGCAAAATAGTTTCTCTTGAAAGTCTTACAGCAGCTTTAGATACAGTCATTCCACCTCATAGAAAAAATCTTTTGCCAATGAATTTAAAAGCACTAAAAATAGGCTATGAGTATGATTTATTGCCAGTATAATGTTTAAATCAACTAAAAAGTCGATTTAAAAT
>JBKUMA010000199.1:0-3637 GCA_046955055.1 Candidatus Gastranaerophilaceae bacterium | reverse complement strand
TTTCTTATAAGGAGCTTTAAATTTCTGCCCCCCCCCCCGAGTTGTACAAATCTTTTCATATTTAAACCTCCTATGTTTTTTGTTATTCTTATTATAACAATTTTAAAGCATATTTTCAACTGTATTTAAAAGCTGTTTATGCATTTTTACATTATGCACACGAAGATAATCTACATTTTTTTCGATTGCTATAGTATTTAAAGCAACCGTGAAAATATCCTTTGTTATATTGCTTTCATCATGCATATCCAAAAAACTTTTTCTTGAAATTCCCAGCATTACAGGACATCCTAGTCCATAAAATTCTTCTATTCGCCTGATAAGTTCAAAATTATCTTCTCTGGTCTTACCAAACCCAATTCCAACATCAATAATTATGTTTTCTTTTTTTATACCCTTGGATATTGCAAAATCAATTTTTTTCTTTAAATCAAGATAAATCTCGTCAACCAAATTTTCATACATAGGGTTATCCTGCATATTCTCAGGTGTACCTTTAGAGTGTTGAATAATAACTTTTACACCATACTTCGCTATGACATCCACCATTTTATCATCACATTCTAATCCTGAAACGTCATTTATAATCTCAGCACCTGCTACAATACATTCCTGTGCTACCTTTGAACTTCTTGTATCCACACTAATAATAGTTTTGTCCTTAGCAAACTTTATAATAGGTAAAAGTTTCTCTATTTGATCTTCAGGGCTGACTGGTTTTGAATATGGTTTTGTTGACTCGGCACCAATGTCTATCAAGTTAGCACCCTCACTTATCATATTAATAAGATGTTCTTTAGCTTTTTCAAAACTGTTATATAATCCACCGTCAGAGAATGAATTATCAGTAATATTTAAAATACCTGCTATTTTTGTCCTGTTATTTTTAGTATTAACCACAAATTCAAAAATCTTTTCACCTAAAAATTTTAAACCAAAGGGCTGGAACTTTAATTTTTCAGCAATTTTTTTTAACTGAGATATGCTTCCGCCTAACATACAATCAGAGAGTTCAATCTTTCCTGTTATAACCTCTCTATGAGTTGCACAATCACATCCTGTAGAAATTGCAGTTTGTTTAAGAATATTAGCCTGTGCAGGAGTAAGAGAATATATCTTTATATTTTTATATTCAAATTTTTCACAGCCCTTATGAATATAAGATTTATCAAATCCTATCTTTACAAGCTCTTTAGATATATCAGTATTTTTAACTTCTTTTAAAACAAAATCGTGCATAACTTGAATGTTAGCACGATTTTATTTTTATAACAATAATATTAATTATTTATCTTTAGCTTCCCATTTGTTAACAGCATCTACAGCCGTAGTTGCTACATCGCCAAGTCCTGTTATAAGTGTTACAAAACCAAAACCGTATCCCAAGAAGCCTGCTGCGAAACGGAATGCTCTGCTTTCAAGTAAAGGTTTTACAAACTTCCAAGTTTTTGCAGTTTTACCCCATTCAATAACATAATTTTTTGCACTGCTGTATGCATTTTTACATTTATTCCACAAACCCGTTGTTTTTTTCAAAGTAACATTTGCCGCTCTCAAAGATTCTGAACCTCTATTAAGCTCATGAGAAACTCTATTGGCTTTGGTAAACATATCAACACCTGATTTTCTACCGGCACTCAAAGCAGAAGAAGTCGCTGCAACAGCTCCGCCGCCTTCAACAGCTTTCTTTGCGGCTTCTTTTTTTTCTTCTTCAGTTAATTTGCCTTTTGAAGAAACTTTCTTACCGCCTGTAAATGAAATTGTATCTATTGAATTAATAACTGTCATTTACATTACCGCCTTATAAATCAACAAGTTCATCTTTATTTATGTTACTGCCTGAATCCTTATCATTGATGGCATAAACACCGCTTGAAACTGCACCTGAAACACCAAGTGTATTAACGGTAGCCTTTTCAACCTGTTCACCCTTTATACCTCTAATTTTTCTGTACATAGAGGTAATTCCGTTCTTACAGCTATTGTATGCATTACTTATGCCTTCACTAATCTTTTGATAAACAGAATTTTCTTTAATTTTATTTTTAATTTCACTTAGTTTTCTACCGAATTTAGTGTTTTCAAAGAAACTGTTATATTTATTTTTCACGTTATTATAGAAATTTGTTTGTTTGAAGTTTGATTTAATATTTCTGTATTTTTCTACAATGAAATCTCTTGAATTTTTGAAACCATCAACCACAGCGTGATATCCATTTCTTACTTTTGAAGAAAGTTTCATGCCTGCCTCTGTTTTCAAAGCAGCTTTTACAGCCTGTATTGATTTATGACCGCCCCAGCCTAGAGTCATACCGCTCAATAACGCTGTAGCAGTAATAGCAAGAGTTTTACCGGCAACTTTAATTGGAGTTGGAGCTTTATCAGCTAATTCTAAAGCTGTATCTTTAGCTTTTTCTATACTTTCAACCGTTCCGTTATATTTTTCTTCAATAATCTTTTGTTCGTCTAATTCTTTATCAAATTTATCATCTTCTGCCAGAGCAGCATTTGAATTACCAGAACGACCTGAAAAAACAGTATTAAAACTGCTGTAATTTGAGATTTTCGGTTGAATTGATAACATATATTTCTCCATCTGAAACTTATAATTCCAAATACTTAATACTTGTGAATACAAATTTTTGCTACATTAAATTAAACATATTAACAATTTGTTACACAACTATTACACTTTACGCAGACTATTATTGCATAACTATTCTAATATGTAAAATAGTTTAAAAATATTTAAATCCCTGACAAGAACCTCTTTTCAAAAACTCTCTGTCTATTTTATTCAAACAATCCATTTTTTTACCAAGCCATTTAGGTGCAATAAGATTTTTTTTCAAACCATTACCAGCCAATCTGTGAATTGTTGTTGTTTTTGGAAGATATTCAAGAAAATCACAAACAGTTTGAATATAATCTTCTTCACTCATAAAATCTATACCGCCCTGTTCGTAAATATTTGCAAGCCTGGTATTTTCAAGTGCACAAAGCATATGAAGCTTAATTCCGTCAACTTCTAGTTCTGCAAGTTTCTTAGCAGTTTCTATCATTTCATCATGAGTTTCCCAAAGGTTTAAAATAACATGAACACATACATTAATTCCTTTGTTTTTTGTCATTTCATAAGCTTTTAAAAAGCAATCAAAATCGTGCCCTCTGTTTATTTTCTTTAAAGTTTTATCATGGATTGACTGAAGCCCATATTCAATCCAGGTGTAATAATCGTCCTTATATGAAGATATTAAATTTAGCTTTTCTTCATCAACACAATCCGGGCGAGTACCTATTGAAATGCCTACTATATCTTTGTGATTTAAAGAAGAATTATAAATTTTTTCAAGTTCATTTACAGGTTTGTAAGTGTTTGAATATGCCTGAAAATAGGACATAAACTTTTGAGCCTTAAACCGTTGTGAAAGGCTTTTAACCCCTTGTTCAATTTGTTCTTCCACACTTAACAAATTAGAATGTGCCTGTGAAAAACTTCCGCCTTCATCACAAAATATACAGCCGCCTTGAGAAATTGTCCCATCACGATTAGGACACGAAAAACCGGCATCAAGAGTAATCTTGTAAACCTTGACGCCGAATTTATTTTTCAAATGAGCACTATACTGATTATAGC
>JBKUMA010000198.1:0-3644 GCA_046955055.1 Candidatus Gastranaerophilaceae bacterium | reverse complement strand
CTGTATATAGAATTATCAACGAGATGACGAGCAGGAAAAGGAATAGAATCTACGTCTTCTATAAAAGGTCTTTTGCCGGTGAATTTAATCAGCAAATCATCACGGTAATAAATTCCTAAAATATCTTGCTTTGGTCTTCCTTCAAGAATTTCTCTTAAGGTTTCCTCTGTTTCTCCAAGAATACCGATGTCAAGAGCTTTATGTTCTTCTAGAATAGGCATTCCCAATGTTAAAAATGCCGCACCCTTTGCAATAGTAACAACATTCGGACAAATTGCTTTTGCTGTCTCCAATGAATTCAAATCATTTTCTAAAGTAGGAGTTGCAATGTTTATAACTACGTAATCAGGTTGAAACTCTTGCAAATCTTTTTCATAGTTACCGCCTTGACTGTAGTCTTCAATCTTTGCTTCAAGACCGGCTTTTTCTGCAACCGCTGCCATGTACATTAAGTCACTTGGCGGTAAAGGTGGTATAACAAGCAGTTCCTTTGTTGGCTGCTGACATCTGTCTTCTCTGTTTAATACCGGAGAAGGAGGGTATATTAATAAAATCTTTTTCTTAGTTTCTTTTTGCTCTTCCAATTTTTTATGCCTTTTCTTTAACTGTATTTGCGATAAATGCCGCAATTAATAAACAAACTGCACCGATTAAGAATGAATATTCCCAATGGTAATTGATATAATCTGAACCCATACCAAAAGAACATTTAGAAATAAACCAGGCTACCAGTGTACAAACAAACACCTGAGGACCTGCTATAAAGATATTAAATATACCCATTACAGAGCCTTCTGTGCCTTTTTTAATAAACTGAGAAAGCATAGCAAAAGGCAAAGCACAAATACTTGCCCAGCCAATACCAGCCAATCCCATCATTGCAGCAACAAACTTTATATCTTTAACAAATGCCATTCCCAAATATGCTAAAACCATTGATATAAGAGATATGATATGAACTTTTTTATTACCGAATTTTGCAGAAAGAATTCCAATTGGTATTGCAACAACAAAACAAATTAAATTAAATATTGCAAAACAAATTGACGAAAAATTAGTACCGTTAACCACTGCGTTGTTATACATCTGTTTGGTAGATTCTGCAGCAGTTGTTAAATCAGGCACGCAATATAATGTATGAACTGCAAATTGCGTAAAGAAAATCATCATACACATTGTACCAATCCAAGTGAAAAATTGCATAGTACAAATTTTTGAAACTTCAGGAGATAGAGCAAAGAAGTTTTTCAAAGAATCTAAGAATGTATCTTCTTTCACATCTGCAACAGCAGCCTCTTTAACCATTTCTTTTTTAGTTTGATGTTCTTTAATTGTTATACAAGTCCAAAGCATACCAAGCGTGAAGGCTAAAGCTGCCATAACAAATTGTGCAGGAATTGACATTTGATAGTTGAATGCCCATTTTAAAAACGGAGCGGTACCTGCAGCGATTACAGACCCCAGACCTATTGCAAGGCTTATATAAGAATTAGCGAGAGAATATTGTTCTTCAGGTACAATATCAGGAATTAAAGCTCTATATGGACCTTGTGCAACGTTTACACAAGCATCAATTACCCAAATCATAATAGCTGCAATAAGCAAAGCTGTTAAAGCAGGCAAATGAATACCTGTAATTTTTTGCAAAAAATCTGCAACACTTGCAGAATTAGGGAATATCCATAATGCAAGAGAAGCAAGTATAGCACCGCCCAGTAAATATGGTCTGCGTCTGCCAAAAGGTGATACCGTTTTGTCACTCAACGCACCTACAATCGGCTGAACTACCATTCCGGTAAACGGACCGGCAAGCCATATAAGTCCGTATATAAAGGGGGATGCCCCAAGGCTTTCAGTAACCGGACCGGACAAAATAATTCTCATCTGCCAGGCAAATTGCAAACCAAAAAAACCTAAAGCAAAGTTCAAAAACTGTGCTGTAGTAAACTTCTTTAATACATTATTTTCTTCCATTAATCTCTCCCCAAAATAAAGTCACTGCTTTATAAAAATACAACGAACAGACACATTAGTCAACATTAAACCTTGACAAAAAGAGCGAAATACACAATAATGAATAATAAAAAAGGAGGTCAAAATGCTTGATATAAGCTTTAAAAAATGCCCCCCCCCCGCAATGCGAGCAGAGGCAAAAACGAAATGATAGTCGAACGACAGTCAACGGAAACGAGGAGTTTGCGTTGTTGTCGTGAATGGTGCTATTTATCGCGAGCCGGAGTCGTTGCTTTCACTTTAGCCGAAGTTCTTATTACACTTGGTATTATTGGAGTCGTTGCAGCATTAACAATTCCTAATGTTATTGCAAATCATCAAAAACGTGTTACAGCTAAAAAAGTTGAGAAAGCTTATACTGAATTAAATCAGATTATATCGCAGGCCAAAGCTGAACACGGAGATCCTTCGGGATGGGATTATTATGGAGAAAATGATTTGGAGATGTGGGTTAAGACTTATATTGTACCATATACCAGTGTCGAAAAATCAGAATGGTGTAATCAAAGTTCCTGCATAAAATATCCATTTTATAATACACACCCATTGGGTAATACCAATTATATTAAAGGCGGTTATATTGTAGCAAAAAACAAAGGAGTTCCTGCTATAAGATTTTTTAGACATGGGGATGTTTATGAAACTGTTACCCGTACAAGAGTTTATATTAATTCTCCATATAAAGAACATTCGTACCTGGGCAAAGATGTTTTTACATTTATATTTGACAGACGTGAGAAAAATCCGCATTTCAGACCATATATTCCTCACCAATATGGTTTATACAATCCTTCTAAACCTCACACATATCATTATCCGACAAAAGAAGAGCTTCTAGGCACAGGATGGGGCTGCTGTAATAAAAAAGCAAGCGGCAGCGGAAACTGGGGACCGGGGGATGCATGTGCTGCTGTAATCATGCTTGATAACTGGGAAATAAAAGACGGTTACCCTTGGTAATCCGTCTTTTATAAACCCTAAACTCTTTTTGCTGCTGCATCAACAAGACCTTTGAACAACGGATGCGGTCTTTCCGGACGCGATTTGAATTCCGGATGGAATTGTGAAGCCACAAACCAATCAAGTTTTGGCAATTCGACAATTTCCGCAAGCATTCCGTCAGGCGACATTCCTGAGAATACCAAACCTGCATCAGACATTTGTTTCATATATTCATTATTAAATTCATATCTATGTCTGTGACGTTCTGAAATAACATCTGAACCATATGCTTTATGAGCTTTTGAGCCCTTTTTCAAATGGCATTCATAAGCACCAAGCCTCATAGTTCCGCCATAACCTTGAACATTTTTTTGTTCAAGCATTAAATCTATTACAGGGAATTGAGCATTTTCATCAAATTCTGTTGAATTTGCATTTTTCAATCCGACTACATTTCTTGCATATTCAATTACGGCACATTGCATACCAAGACAAAGTCCCAAGAACGGAACGTTATTTTCTCTTGCATATCTTATAACATTTAATTTGCCTTCAATACCTCTTATACCAAATCCCCCAGGGACAACCACAGCCTTGACGTCTTCCATTAATTTTTTACAAGCATCGTAATCCATACAATCTTCTGAATTAATCCATTTAATGTCAACCGCCGCATCATTTGCGTAACC
>JBKUMA010000197.1:0-3650 GCA_046955055.1 Candidatus Gastranaerophilaceae bacterium | reverse complement strand
TTCTTATTATGTACTGGAGCAAGATTGGGTGAAGTTCTTGGCTTACAATGGAGCAACGTTAATTTTCAGAAAGAAGAAATTAGAATTGACCAACAGTTGCAAGCCGTACCGAATACAGATAAAACCTCTAGACGAAAATTCAAACTTGAAATTATAAAATCAACTAAAACAAAACACTCAAACAGAACATTACCTATGTTAGAAGATGTAATGAACATTTTGAACAAAGTCAAACGAAAACAAGCTCCCAATATGTTAAGACTAGGTGCAAACTATCGAAGAGACCTTGA
Source organism: Candidatus Gastranaerophilaceae bacterium (assembly GCA_046955055.1). Lineage (GTDB taxonomy): Bacteria > Cyanobacteriota > Vampirovibrionia > Gastranaerophilales > Gastranaerophilaceae > JBKUMA01. The sequence goes on along the minus strand of JBKUMA010000197.1, from coordinate 3,360 downwards.
TTTAGTTTTTGCAAAAGAGGACGGTTATTTTATTTGTGATACAGTATTTCGCAAATACTTAAATAACAAATTAGAAGAACTAAACCTACCACATTATAGAATACATGATTTGTGCCACTCTTATGCCACAAGATTATTTGAGAGCGGACAATATGAAGCTAAAGTTGTATCGCAAATACTCGGTCATAGTTGTATTGGTATCACCTTGGATACTTATACTCATGTAATGCCTGAAAAATTAAAGAAAGAAATTAAAAAATCTTCATTCATTTTCAAAAGATATTTTAATAACATTGAAAAAGAAGTGCCAGAGGAATTATTACCTCAAAAACAAGACGACTGGGGTGCATAAAATGAAAGTAAGTTGCGGGGAAAAAGACCTATAATTAATGTAGGTCTTCCCTACAATTTACATCAAAAAATCAAGTAGTCTATAACTACCAATAACACTTATTATATAAAGCAAGAAAGTAAATCTAAAATGAGTCTTATGAGCCCGACGAGCTACCAGACTGCTCCATCCCGCGTTATTTAGTTTACAATTTTATTATTAATCAAACATATTTAAATTGCAACCCTATGTTTGTTTAACCTTTAAATGCTCCCCAAGCTTTGATTGTACCGCGTTGATATTTGATTAGATAATATGAGCCTTCTTTTTGGTATTCTATTTCCGCTTCCATATATATTTTGGGCTCATCTTCCGGCATTCCAGCTTCTTTACGGCTTTTGTTTGTCTTTTCGCGTGCTTTTTCCTCTTTTTTTAATTGTTTTTTATATTTTTTGTCATTTATACGCTGTTGTTCTGTTAAATCTTCTTCAACTTTAAAAACAGGTATGATTGCACGAGGATTTTTTGACTGCATTAGGATTAAAAAATCTCTTTCATCAGAAAGGGCAAGTTCATAATGCCCCGGAGGAATTACATCGCCTTGTCCGTCAAAGAGCGGTTCTGCAAGTGAAAGGATAGGATAATCGGAATCCTTAAGTGAATATCTGTATATTGCCTGAGTTCCTGTGAAGTATCCGGATGTTTCTTGGGGACATCTAATATAAGGTCTTACACTTTTGTGATTAAGAACCTGATTTACATAAATGCCTTCTAACATTTAATTCCTTCCAAAAGTTTTTTAGTGATATTTTTCATTTCTGCAAACGTTTTTCCAAGTGCTTTATCACTACCTACAAATATTAATGACATAAAATTATTTGCATTTCCAATATCGTTATCTTTCAGAAGCAGTCTGTAACTTTCACGCATTAATCTTTTAAGACGATTTCTTTTAACTGCTCTTTTGTGAGTTTTTTTACTTACTACAAAACCTACACGTGTAGGTGTGTCTAAATCCTTTTTGAGTAAGCCTACAAACAAAGTTACTCCACCCTTATGGGAGGAGTTTTTAACTTTATAAGTAGCATTAAATGCGGATTTCTTTTTTAATCTAAATTGTTTTGGTAACATAATTTATCTTGGATTATTCGCAGTTTGCAAAAGCGAGGTTTTGCTAATAAAGACGTGCCGGGTTCACATATGTTCACACTGCACACTTGCGAAAATCCGCTATGCACGTTTTTTAGCTGAAATAGCTAATTTATGACGACCGCGAGCACGACGTCTGTTTAAAACTTCTTGTCCGCCCGGAGTAGCCATTCTAGCTCTAAATCCGCTTACTCTTTGTCTTTTTACTTTTGTTCCTTCTAGTGTACGTCTCATTTTTCTTTATTCCTTTTGATTTATATTTGTCGTATAATTTTTATGTTAAATGAAAAAAAAAAGATTAGTCAACATTACGAGAGAGGCAGGTTAAATAATATGAACAAAAATTGTAAGGTAGGTTTTATCGGATGCGGAAAAATGGCGAGTGCAATTATAAAAGGTGTTATTTCATCCGGCTTTTTAAGTCAAGAAAAAATTAAAGGTGCAGAGATTAATCCTGAAGTTGCAGAGGCGGCACAAAATCGTCTTGGTATTCAGGTAATTACTGACAATAAAGCTCTTGTAATGGATAGTGACGTAATTTTTATTGCTACAAAACCGAATTATGTTGTTGATATTTTGGAAGAAATTAAATCTGAAATGACTTCTGATAAATTATTGGTTTCAATTGCTGCCGGAGTATCAACAAAAAAAATTGAAAATGTAATCGGACAGAACAGAGTTGTAAGAGTTATGCCGAATACTCCTGCTTTGGTTTTGGAAGGAATGAGCGGAGTTTGTAAGGGGGCTTTTGCACGCGACGAGGATGCAGAGTTTGTAATGGAATTTTTATCAAATATTGGAAAATGTATTGAAGTCTCAGAAGATCAGATTGATATTGTGACAGCAATATCAGGTTCAGGCCCTGCATTTTTCTATAAAGTTATTGAAGATATGGCAAGGGCAGGAGAAAAGCTTGGACTTGAGTATGAAAAGTCATTGATGCTTGCAACACAGACAGCATTGGGCTCTGCAAAAATGGTTGAAAACAGAGGTGATACTGCTGTTCAAACATTAATTGATAATGTAGCGACAAAAGGTGGTTGTACATTTGTTGGAATTACTGTTATGAATGAGGAAAATTCCAGCAAACTATTTTTTGACACAATAGAACAGACAGCCAAAAAAGCTCATGAACTTGGTTAATTAATAGTGAATTTAATGATATGTTTGAAGCGAATACTAAGTATTTATTTACTTAGCATGTAAGCAGTACACCAATTAGCAGAAAAATTGTCTTTGTTACATCTTCTTAAAGTTGTTCCTTCATCTTGGTCTAAACCTAAAGGAATCACACCGTTTTTTGATACTACAAATGTAAAAATATCTTTTCCTGAAACATTTGGCTTTTTGTTGCCATTAATATCAACTGTAAAAGCTATAAAATTTCTATATAAATAATGTTCAGAGTATGACTTAACTCCATATGAGCCATACATATCATCGGTTCCTTCTACGTGATTCCATATGTCAAATAAAACTTTTGTACCATCGTTTAGAGAAAATGAATACATATGTATTGCAGCATCATTAGTGGTAAAACATTTATTAGAATTTCTGCATTCATCAACTATTTTAAGATAAGGTTTTAAATAATTTAAGTATAATTCATCAGTCGATTCCATATTCCCATCAAGAATCGGCCATTGTGAGATATCGCCATATTCAGCCTGAGCCATTTTAATGGCTTGTGAGAGAACAGAGTATGTTTTTCTTAACTGATTAGCAGTTACCTTGTCTTTATAATTTCCTATTAAAACAGGCATCGTTAAAGCAGCGACAACTCCAATAATTCCCAATGTTATTAAAACTTCTGCCAATGTAAATGCTGATTTCTTGTTGTGACATTCCATATCACTATTATAACATCTTTTGTCTAAATT
>JBKUMA010000196.1:0-3657 GCA_046955055.1 Candidatus Gastranaerophilaceae bacterium | reverse complement strand
TGCAATGTCTATTTAATCAGGATTGTGTAATAATATTGTCATGGCTGTAAGAGAAAAAAATCAAAATATAGAAAAAGACGGTAATCTTTTACCTCAAAATATAGAAGCGGAAGAAGCTGTACTGGGTGCAATTCTGGTTAATCCTCAGGTGATTACAAAAGTTGTAGAAACCTTAAAACCTGAAAGCTTTTACAAACCCGCTCACAGATATGTTTATGAAGCAATGCTTCAATTGTTTAATACTAATGAAAGAATAGATATTGTGTCTGTTTCTGATGTTTTAAACTATAATTCTAAGCTTGAAATAATCGGCGGAAGAGCTTTTGTTAACGACTTAAGCTATAAAGTTATCACTACATCCAACATTGATTATTATGCCAGAATTGTTCAGGAAAAAGCTATTAAAAGAGCCCTAATCAATGCCGGTTCTGAAATAGTATCGTTTGGATACGATGTAAATCCTATTGACCAATCGCTTGATAGTGCAGAAAAACTCATATTTGACATAGCTTCTAAAAAAGCTACATCTGATTTGGTACACGTTAAAGATTTAGTTTTAAATACATATGAAAAAATTGAATATCGATATGAACATAAAGATGAATTAACTGGTGTTCCTACAGGGTTTTATGAACTTGATGCTATTTTGAACGGTCTTCAAAAATCTGACTTATTAATCCTTGCTGCACGTCCGGCAATGGGTAAAACAGCACTTGCATTAAACATTGCACAGAATGTTGCGTTACGAGCAAAAACCCCTGTTGCTATTTTTTCTCTTGAAATGTCAAAGGATCAGTTGATGCAGCGTATGTTATGTTCAGAAGCTGAAATTGATTCTCAAAGAGTGAAAACAGGAAACATGCAAAGCAAAGACTGGGAAAAACTTGCAACAGCAATGAACTCTTTTGCTCAAGCACCTATTTATATTGACGATACATCTGGTTGTACGATTACAGATATTCGTGCAAAATGCCGCCGTTTAAAAATGGAAGAAAAAAATCTGGGATTAATCTTAATCGACTATCTTCAATTAATGGAAAGTGCCGGCAGAGAAGATCGTATGCAGCAGATTTCTGCGATATCAAGAGGTTTGAAAATTCTTGCTAAAGAATTGGATGTTCCTGTTATTGCATTGTCGCAATTATCGCGTGCAGTTGAATCGCGTACTGATAAACGCCCTATGCTTTCAGACTTAAGAGAATCCGGTTCAATTGAACAAGACGCGGATATCGTTATGTTTATCTACCGTGATGAATATTATCGAAAAGCAGAAGACGGTGAAGACGAAATTCAAGCAAAGGCTGCTTCAAAGGGTGAATCTGAGGTAATAATAGCAAAACACAGAAACGGCTCTGTCGGCACTGTTAAATTATTATTCCAAGGCAGTATTACTAAGTTTAAAAACCCTATTAAAACTGATGCGTTTTAATAATATTTGCTTAGCAATATATTAATAATGCTATCAATTGTATTTTTTTGATTTTGCTTAGTTTTTTTCTTATGTTCTTGTTCAGCTTTAATAATGTCATTTGGAGTTACTCTTTCGTTGGGCACGAATCCGTTTGAACTTTTTTGCCTAACTATGTTACTTGACATTTTGTTCGGGTTATTTCCGTTATGTGCTGCTCCGCAAGTTCTTACATAATCGGAAACTTTTGTGCCATCTGCTCTGGTGTATCCAGAAACTGGATAAGAGCCCACACATTGAGATACTTTTGCAGTTTTTTCCTGAGTTGTTTTTTCAGGTCTTTTTTCATTAACTACCATACCATGTTTAAGTCTGTCATTAATGTCAGGTTCTGCAAGTGTAAATAATTCGTCAGGTATATCTTGAATTTCGTATGATTTTAATTTGCCTTCTCTTATTTTGTTTTTAAATTCAGGGTGTTGTTTTTTATATTCATTTGCGGGAATAGCCTCTCTTAAATCACCCATGTTAATTATTCTGTGTGCATTAACAAACTCCGGAGTGCCTATTTTGCTTTTAAAATCTTTTTTATAACCTACAATATACTCATTTCCGATTGTTGGACCGCATTTAGAAACTACATCATTTACATGTCTGAAATTGTAAATCCTTGATTGAGTTTCCTCATCTATATTTACATTTTGAGGCGGATATGCATTAAAGAACATGCCTTGTTGTATGCCGTCAATTTTTGACATAACGTAAATACCTTCGGAACCACCTTCTGAGTTTCCTATAAGGCTTAAATTTTCAGGAGCTATGTTGTTTTCTTCCATTATTTGTTTCGTAAAGTTTAACGCATCTTTAAACTGTTTAGGCTCCTGTTTTAAAAGCATCTTTCCGTTCGCTCCTAGATCTTTTGGACTCTTAAAATCAGTACCAAAAAATACTATTGCAAACTGATCATTGTTTTGCAGCACAATTGCTTTGAAGTTACTTTTGTAATCTTGACTTGGCCCAAGATACTCCCATCCATCTGGCAAAACAACATCTAATTTGCCATTGTAAAGATCTTCAGCTTTGTTGTTAATTTCCAAAAATGCGTTGCCCTCAACAAGTTTGGTTTTTTGTACATGTAGTTTGAATGTTTGTTGTGTCATTGATTTCTCCTTTCTATTTTTTTTCTACAACAAAATGGCTATCCGAAGATAGCCAATACGCTTTTTTTTATTAATTATTTGTTTTATTTTAATTTAATTATTGTTATATCCCATTGCGGTGGTACAAATCGTTTTTTACTAGTAAAACTACTTCCGCCGCTAAAGTCGTGAGCACAGATGTTCCTATCATTTTTGTATATGTTAAAGTCTTTTTTAAATGCCTTTTTGTAATCATTAGATAAACCTAGCCAAAAGGGTCCGGCTTGTACTGATAATCTAATTGTAATTTTGTCATATTCAAAATCTTGTGGAAAAGGTTCAGGAGGATTTTCAAGGATTACTTTTTTTACGTAATCTTCAAAACTTCTTGAGTATTTTTTAGTGTAATAATATTCAACCGGATTTATATATTTGTTGACATATTCAATGTATTCGTCAGCAGCTGTATATATTTTAATATCTGAAATAGATCCATCTTTATTAATTGAATAATAATATGTCAAACATAAAGTAGCATAAAAGGGAACATTTTCTTTAATTTTTAGGTTGTCATAAAGTTGTGACGAATATTTATCAAAATAATCAATATAACTTTGACAATTATTTCTGATTTCAGGATCAGGCCAATATTGTAAAATAGGCAGCTTTTGAGCAAATGCTATATTGCCGAAAGCTATTAAAATAGTCAATAAAAAAATCTGAAAAAACTTCATAAAACTCCTAAAATTCTCTATCTAAACTTAATTATTTTTATAGCCCAGTGAGGTGGAACAAACCGTTTTTTATCTGCAGTTAAAGTATTTCCGCCATTCATATTAAAAGCACATAAATCTATGTTTTTTTTGTCAATGTTAAAGTAATAGTTAAATTCTTTATGAGCACGTTTGCTTTCTTTTTTATTTTCTAATACAACTTCAATTTCAATTTTAAATGAGTCATACTCAAAATCTTGTGGAAAAGGTTCAGGAGGATTTTCAAGTATTACTTTTTTTACGTAATCTTCAAAGCTTCTTGAGTATTTTTTAGTGTAATAATATTCAACCGGATTTGTATATCTGTTAATATATTCAATATATTCGTCAGCAGCTC
>JBKUMA010000195.1:0-3662 GCA_046955055.1 Candidatus Gastranaerophilaceae bacterium | reverse complement strand
ATCATGGAACGGAAGAGCACTGTCTTGTAATTCTATCGCTTCCAACCATGGATTTTCTCTTGGCGGCTGATAAAAGTGTCCGTGTATTGTTAAATATATATCCTGTTTTTGATTGCCCATTTCTTAACTCCGTATGTTAATAAACAACTATTTTTTTTCAGTGCTTTTAGGTTTAACTGTTAGGACTTTGAAATTATCAACATCCATCCAAACGTCACCTAGAACATTAGAGAATATTTTTCCAGTAAATTCAACTTCATCACCTGAATTTAAGTCGATATGTTTTTCAGCTTCTGCTCTTTTTAAGAAAATTTTCATTTCAGAAAGCGGAATATTATGATCAGTTACATCCGGTCTTTGGATTAGGAAAGAAATGTAATCTTCAGAACTTCTGAATGCAGGTTTGTAATCAAGACCGAGAGTAGAAAACTTGTCAAATTTAGCTTTAACTTTGACATATTTATTAAGATAAAAGTTTGGTCTGGCAACTAAATCCAAAGGGTTAACGCATTGATAAGTTTTAGCTTGAGTCTGCATTGGACTTGCAAGGTTAACAGGTGTTTTGCTTACCGGAGCTTGAGTAACAGCATATACGTTTAAACCTGCAGAAATAGCAATAAGTAGTAATAAGCCTTTGAATTTATTCATTTTATAAGTCCCCTCTTAGTATTCAATAATTAACAATAACATTCTAGCACAATATTTAATATTTGTAACTACCTACTGTAATAATATAGTTGAAAAGTATTAAAAAATTTGTTATAGTAAGTACATAGATGTAAAGGAGCAGAAATTATGAAAAAATATGTACACAGTACTATCATCGGGGGGGGGGCACCGAATTAAGGCTCCTTAAGCGTTTCTACGCTATTCGTAATTATAAAAGAATTGTATTTACTCTAGCAGAAGGTGCTACGCACGTAGCCCTGTTAGACAAATGTCGTAAAAACGCATTTACTCTGGCAGAGGTCTTAATAACCCTTGGTATAATCGGTGTTGTTGCAGCTTTGACTTTACCTTCATTAATTCAAAATCATCAGAAGAATGTTTTAAAAAGTCAATTTAAAAAACAATACGCAAATCTTCAAAATTCTATTAATAAAGCAGTTGTAGAAAACGGTACGATTTATGATTGCTATCTTGTCCGAGGCGGCGAAGATGTTCTTCAAGTACATAATGAGTGTATAGCTTTGTCACAAAAGGCTTTATCGTTTTACAATGTCGTGAAAGTTTGTAAAAGTGGACAAGATTGTAACCCTGTACAAAAAGGACTGTATAAACCTTATACACAGGTGTTGGCAGAAGGAGGCTTCTCTTCATTTCCTTCTTGTAATTATCCAGTTCATTCATATGATGCATTTATTATTTCTGATGGCAGTATTGTATATACTTTTGATAGTGCTGCACATTCCTTTTCGCCTTACATAATCGGTTTTGATGTCAACGGAGAAAAAGGACCAAATAAATGGGGTTATGACTTTTTTACAATGAGTATAAGAAAGATAAATGATAATCTGGTCCTGACTGACAGATGGTGTACTTTAATAGAAAAAGGCGGTTATTTCCCATCTACAATACTAAATAACAGTGAAGAAAATAATATGGATTTTTATTCTATGTGGGTTAAATAACTTGATAAACTCCCCGCATAATGTTATAATTATACAAAAGGAGCAATTTTTATGAAAAAATCATTAAATTCAAAGATTGTTAATTTTATGCAACACCCAAATAACGAGCATCTTTGCGATAATGCAACACCGGCACAATGTACCGGGTCAAGCGGCAACGCTTGCGGGGGGGGGGCAAAAATTTAAAGCTCCTGCAAGGGTTTACGTTATCTGAAGTTTTAATCACTCTTGGTATAATCGGTATTGTGGCAGCAATTACTTTTCCGTCATTAATTCAAAAGATTGATGACAGACAAAATATAGCAAAATGGAAAAAAGAGTTTTCTGTTATAAATAATGCATTTAATGAAATTCTCAATGAAGACGTTCAAATATGTATGTATTATACTCAGTATGGAGCATGTACATATGGTGATGACGGTTATAATGATTTCTCAAAAGAATTCATGCTGAAAATGAGAGAAAAATTAAACGTTGTAGATTATTGTACAGTTAGCAACGCTATAAGTGATAAAGTTTGTGATTATTATAACAGCAGCTGGTATGAAAAAAATGCAAAGTATAAATGGGCAGGCATTGCAAATTTATATTCAAGATACAAGGCTCTTGGAGGTATTCAGGTAGATTCAAGTTATTCTCCATACGGAATAAATGCATATAATTTTGACAAATATGCATATTTACTCAATGACGGAGCTGCAGTATATTTTGGAGGTTTATGGAACGGTCCATGGATTGTTGTTGATGTAAACAATTTTAGAAAGGGTCCTAATGAAATAGGACGAGATGTCTTTGTTATAAAAGCTTACTCAAATCTAAGAGAAAAACAACATTGGCTAAAACCGGCAGGTGCAGACGGAACTCCAGAGTGGAATAATCCTGTGTCTGGAAGTTCTGGCTGCTCAAAAGATATTGGGCTTAAAACCTCTAACACTGTTTATGATGCTGCCGGTGCAGGGTGCAGTGCTAAATATTTACTGGGCAAATAATATTTTTCTTTTGTTGTGTAATTTTTTGTTTATGCTACGATAAAAAGTAGAGGTTAATGTAAAATGAACACTTATTCTTATACTGCATGGTGTTCTAAAGAAGGAGAAAAATATGGCAACAAAAGAATTCTTTACTGATTCGGAAGAATTGAAAAAGCTTTATTCAGCTGCACGTGCAACTATTACTGCACCGTTCTTCGGCAATAATGTTGAAGAAGTTAAATCTGTTTCAGAAGCTTACAAATTGGCTAAAAACAGCCCAGGTACTATCGAATTGACAGGCATGCCTGTTTACAAACCTGAAAAGGTTGGTTTGCCTCAAGGTGCTAATCAATTACTTTTCAATGATGGTACAGTTGTTGGACGTTGTGCCGCTGCAAGAAAAATAGTTGGTGAACCTGGTTGCGATATGGGTTATTTATTACCTATTATTCGTGAAGCTATTTACGGTTCTCGCGACAAATTAATGTACAAAACTGAAGTTGTTGTAGGTTTGGAAGAAGACTTTATGATTAAAGCTCACCTTATGATTCCTGAAGGTTTTGAAAATGTAATGTATTCTTGGATGTTGAACTTCCAATATATCAACGAAGTTTATGCAAACATGTATGCTGAATCAAGAGAATTACCGGAAGGCGATATTTATGTATTCTCAGATCCGGACTGGTCACACCCTGACTTCCCATACGGTTTAACATTCTTCGATCCAGAACATAACTGTGCTGCTATCTTAGGTATGAGATACTTTGGTGAACATAAAAAAGGTACTTTAACATTAGCATGGGGTGCTGCTGCTCGTAACGGTTATGCTTCTTGCCACGGTGGTATGAAACGTTATAACTTAGACGGCGGAAAATCTTTCCAAGTAGCTGTATTCGGTTTATCAGGCTCTGGTAAATCTACTATTACTCACGCTAAACACAATAACAAATACGATATTACAGTTCTTCACGATGATGCATTAATTAACAAAGATCATGAAAAAAAGACTATTGCTTTGGAACCGGCATATTTCGATAAAACAGCTGATTACCCAATCGGA
>JBKUMA010000194.1:0-3671 GCA_046955055.1 Candidatus Gastranaerophilaceae bacterium | reverse complement strand
GTCATTCTGAGGGCTTTAGCCCGAAAGAATCCAGCTTATGTTTAAATCCAAAGGCTGGATTGCCACGTCGCTTCGCTCCTCGCAATGACTTACCTGCGTTTACTCTAGCAGAGGTTTTAATCACCTTAGGCATAATAGGTATCGTTGCAGCACTAACAATACCTAATTTGTCAAAAAGCTGGGAAGAAAAAGCTATAATATCGAAGTACAAAAAAATGTATTCGACCTTAGCTACAGCCTTTAATATGGCTATACAAGAACATGGTGAACCTCAATACTGGTATGTTCCTGATAGAAAGTCTCTTCTTCAAATTATTGAACCTTATTTGAATGTCGCAGAAAAATGTTACGACAAACCAGGCTGCATTTCTTTAGGCGATTATGTCTCATTAACAGGAGAAGACAGATACGGCAATCTTTATTACAATACAGCTTATCCTAAATTAAGACTTAATGGAGGTTTTGGTGTAGCACTAATGTACGATTTTCATCCTGGATGTGAATATAATGTATGTGTTGTTATTAACGGCACAATTAATAATAAAAAGGGCTTAGATTACAAAAATCGTTTAGGAAAAGATCATTTTCACTTTGTTTTAACCAAGCAGGGGTTGTTCCCAGATGGATATTCCGTAAAAGATGAAGAGCTCAAAATAGCTTGTAATAAAACAAACTTACAGGCAGATACATTAAATAAGAATACAAACGGAAGTTTTTGCGGAACATGGATTCAAAGGTTTGATAATATGGATTACCTTTACAAATAAACTGCAAAAGAAAACCTGTTCTTTGGAAGAAATCAGGTACAGAATTTGTAGGGAAAAAGCTTTTTCTGTAATAAGCACTGCATTAGAAAATGCAGTGCAGAGTATTTATTAGAGTAATTATTTATAAATTTTATTATTTATTTGGACATTTGTAACGTACATATCTTCGCAAGCACCGTAGCCTCTGCCCTGAGCATTGTTATCACTTCTTGATAAGCTTGTTCTTGCTACAACTTCATTTTTGTCAGTATAAATATCAACAAGATAGCCGTCAAGTTTTACAGTATCCCATTTTTTGATAGTAAGAAGTGCACTCATTACGCTTGTATTTGCTGGAATAAGATGTGTATGTGATATATGTGAATTAAAGTAGTTTATATTCCAAGGGATTTCGTTGCAATTTTTTTTACATCTAGGTTGCAATTGTCGTGCTTGACCAAGAGTTTTTGTTGATTTGAATTTAATATGTTTGTTTAATAGATTTTTGTCTGCTGCTAAATCACCCCAAACAACGCCTAAATCCATCAAGCAAATATCATCAAATCTGCTTCTCATAACATCTCTAAACCAGAAATTTGTATTCTTAGCAACGACAACTCCTGTCAGCGAATATTCTGCCATTCCTTGCAAAACGTATCTGTTCTTTTCTCCTTTTGCAATGATTAATTTAGGTTGTGATAAATTAATCTGAATAGGTTCATTATTTGTGTTGATTGCTTTTGCAGATGAAGAAATTAGTTTTGGAGAGCTATACTGTAGTTTAAATAATAAATCTCCTATTAATGAGTTAAGTATTAAAACTACCATAATAAATAGAGATAATTTACAGAACCAATCCCAAATATTGCCCATAACCAATATTCCTTTAACTAATTTTAACAGTACTGTCTTCTGCAATTCTTACAGGGAGTCTAAAACCAAATGTTGAACCTTTGCCTAATTGAGAATTAACAAAGATTTTACCGTTGTGGTATTTTTCTATTGTTGTTTTAACAAGGTGCAGTCCGAGTCCTGTGCCTTTTATTGTGTGAATATTATTTTCAACTCTATAAAATCTGTCGAATATTTTTTTCTGATGTTCTGGTGCAATGCCGCAGCCTTCATCAGATACAGTAACTTCTATTTCTTCATTGTTTATGTTTGATATTTTTACACTAATAGTACCATTATCAGGTGAATATTTTATGGCATTGGAGATTAGATTTGTTAATGCCCTTTCAATACCATCGTAATTAAATAAAATATCAGGAATATTTTCATCTTTGCTTATTGATATTGTTAAATTCCGGTCTTTTGTTAAAACTTGTACCTGATTAACGCAGGTTTCCACAACTTCTGTAATATTATTCAAGGTCTTTTCCATTTGTGCATTGGATTCCATTCTTGAGAAGTCAAGAATATCATTGACCATGCTGTTAAGCCTTATTATTTCTTGATTAATTGTGCCAATAAATTCTTTCTGTGTTTCATAATCGAAGTCATTGCCGTAATTGTATAAAGTATCGATATAGCTTCTCAGTACAGTAACAGGGGTGCGTAATTCATGTGATACATTAGATATGAATGTTGAACGCATTTCATCCATTTCTGCCTCTTTTGTCATATCAATAAGTACGATAATATATCCAACGTAATCTTTGTTTCGTGTAAACATTGGAGATATGATTGATTTAATAACTCGTTTATCAACATTAATGTTAAATTCAATAGGTTTCTTCTCAATAATTTCTAATGGAGTGTCTTTAAATTCCTCAATTTTTTCACTGAAACAGAAATTGCCTTCAGTATCAATGTACTGTTGAATTTTAGTGTTCAACATCTGGTTGTCTTCAACTTCTAATAACTTTTGAGCGTGATTATTCAAGAGAACTACATTGTCATTCTCATCACAAACAACAACACCATTAGCAATACTCATTAATATTGCTTCTAGTTTGTTTCTTTCCAAGGTAAGCTGTTCAATATTTTGTTCTTCATAAATGTGCAGTCTGGCAGACATATCATTGAAGGAATTAAATAATTCTCTAACCTCACTGCTTACATCTTTCCCCTCAATAGTATAGCCGAATTCGCCGGAGGATATCTTTTGAACCCCGTTGTGCAATATCCTTAGTTCTCTTGTTATTAAATACGTATTAATAAGAATTACAAAAGCAAATACAATCCATGCAACTGTAAATACAAAAAGCAGAGAAGCACGTGTTGTGGATGATATCTGGGCAATAATGTTCCCGGAAAGCCCAACTGTAACAGAACCTACAGTTTTATCCTTACCGTTTACCGATATTATCATAGGCGAATTAACAGCAATAGTCGCTTTGTTTGTTTTTTCTCTTGAGAAGTTTTCGCCTGAATATATTAAATTACCGTTATTATCTCTGAATTCAATAAGTACAATGTCATTGTGGCTTTTTAGTATAGAGTCGGAATGCTTTTTTAAAATTTCATTAATTTGATTTTCCGGAACATTTTTTATAATCTCAACACTTTCAATAGCAAGTGCTTTTGAAATAACTCTACCAAAATTCTGATAACCTTCGTTCAATTTTTTTTGTATATTAAATATTGCAAAAACTGCAATAGCCACAATAAGAAAAGTACTTAGTATAAGTCCAAATATTATTAAGCGATTTTGAGTTGTTAAACTAAGCTGTTTGTTGTTCATAATAATAATTATAGCATCTGTAAAGCAGTAGAGCAAGTAATATATATTGTAAAAAATTTAAAAATGATTTATACTATTTATACAAGTAATAAGGAGCAAATAGTATGAAAAAATCATTAATCAATTTCGTCAAGTTCATGCAAAGCCAAAGTTACGAATATCGTGGAATTCATGCAGGATTGACACAGAGTGACTACGTACGTAGTGCCGTCGTCGGGGGGGGGCGAATATTTAAAGCT
>JBKUMA010000193.1:0-3717 GCA_046955055.1 Candidatus Gastranaerophilaceae bacterium | reverse complement strand
ACTTTATCGCCTTCTTTAATTTGTTTTTCTGCTTCTAACCATGGATCCGGTTCTAAGTTTTTCAAACTTAAAGAAACACGTTGTTTGTCGTGGTCAACAGCAATAACTTCAACATCAATTTTATCGCCGACATTCAAAATATCTGTTGGATGATCAATCCATCTCCATGATAATTGTGAAAGCGGTAATAATCCGTCAATGCCGCCTAAGTCAATGAATGCACCAAAATCTGTTATTCTCACAACGTCACCTTTAACAATTTGTCCAGGTTCAATTTGAGAGAAAACATTTTTTCTTGCTTCAACAGCACTGTCTTCATAAACTTTCTTATTTGAAAGAATAAAGTTATTTTGTTGCGGGTCAAGAGTAAGGATTTTTAATTCAATTTTTCCGCCTACTTCCAAATCACTTTCTTTAGTTCTTAATTGAGAAGAAGGAACAAATCCTCTAACACCTGAAATTTCAACAAGTACGCCGCCTTTAACAATTCCTGCAATTGTACCAAGAATTGTTTCATCAGCAGCTTTTGCTTTTTCAAGTTCTTGCCAAGCATAAGCCTGATCAACTTTTTTACGAGATAACAAGAATTTTCCGTCTTCATCTTCTTCTCTGATGATTAAAAATTCGTATTCTTCACCTTTTTTAAGTTTATCTTCAACATTTTCATCTTTTTCGGCAGCTTCACGAGTCGGAACAACTGCTATAGTTTTAGCTCCGATATCAACCATTACACCCTGGCTGTCATAGCCGCAAACAATACCTTTTACAAGGTCACCTTTTTGAAACTTATAATCATATTGTTTCAATAATTCTTCAAAATCTAATTCTTTAGATGCCATATTTACTCCATTGTCCATAGACACTCCACTATATCACACCTTTATATTAACAGACGATTGTCAATTTGTAAAGGTTTTGTAAATTTACTTAATATTTCTTCAAAACATATCAGTAAATTTATTCATATAAAAACCGAAAATTCCATTTTTTGCGAAATTTTCGGTTTTAATCTTTATATATTTAATATTTCTTAAGAATTCAATGATGAAATCAAATCTGAAATTGTTTTTTCTTGAACTTCAATTTCTGCAATTCTATCGTTTGTCTGCTCAATTAACTCTTTTGGAGCGTTTGCTACAAACTTAGGATTGTTAATGCGTCCAAGCATTGATTTCTTTTCATTCGTAAGCTTATCAAGTTTCTTTTGTTGACGTGCAATTTCTGCATCCAAATCAATCAAGTCTGCCAGAGGTACAATAATTTGAGAAGCTGAAACAACCGCAGAAGCTGATTTTGGCGGCACAGTAGCATCAACATCACCATATGTAATATTTTCAACCCTTGCAAGTCGTTTTACATACGCTTCAATTTCTTCAAAAATCGGTTTTTCATCTTTTGTTGCACGCACTTCGATATCAACTTTAATTGAAGGAGCAATATTGAAACTTTGTCTAACATTTCTTAAAGAAGTGATAGTGTCAAATACAAGTTCCATTTCTTGAGCTTCTTTTGCAAATGACATAGTTTCACTGTATTGCGGGAATTCTGAAACCATAATAGCTTTTACATCTGTATTCTTAGGAATCAATCCCCAAACACGTTCTGTAATATGAGGCATAATTGGATGTAACATTCTCAATGCCATATCAAGAACATATCTTAATACTCTTTGTGTATTAGCCTTCAAAGCTGCATCTTGAAGTTGAATTTTTGCGATTTCAACATACCAGTCACAATATGAATTCCAGAAGAAATCATAAAGAATGTGTGCTGTTTCTCCAATTCTGAAGTCTTTTATATTTTCGTTTATTTCTTTTGCTGTTGAATTCAATTTGTCTAAAATCCATTTATCAGCAATTGTAAGGTTGTCAAAGTCAATTTCTTTGTTATCAATTCCATCAAGGTTCATCAATACAAAACGAGAAGCATTCCAGATTTTGTTAGCAAAGTTTCTGCCGTATTCAAATCTTTCTTCACTCATCTTAATGTCTTGACCGCCGTATGTACATAAAGAAGTCATTGTAAATCTCAACGCATCACAGCCGTATTTGTCGATAACTTTTACCGGGTCAATTGTGTTGCCTTTAGATTTTGACATTTTTTGTCCTTTTTCGTCTCTGATAAGACCGTGAATATAAACTGTTGAGAATGGAGCTTTATCTGTGAATTCCAAGCCCATAGTAATCATTCTTGCAACCCAGAAGAAAATAATATCAAATCCTGTAACAAGAGTAGTTGTAGGATAGAATTTTTTGAAATCTTCTGCGTCAGTGTTAGGCCAGCCCATGGTTGAGAAAGGCCAAAGACCTGATGAGAACCAAGTATCAAGAACGTCAGGATCTTGAGTATAATTAGAAGGGTCAGGATTTTCTCTTGCTACAACCATTTCGCCTGTTTCATTATGATAATACGCAGGAATTTGATGTCCCCACCATAATTGACGTGAAATACACCAGTCGCGTATATTTTCCATCCAGCCTAAATAATTCTTTTCCCATCTGTCAGGAACAAATTTAATTCTTCCGTCTTTAACAGCTGCAATAGCTTCTTTAGCAAGAGGTTCCATTTTTACAAACCACTGTTCAGAAAGAAGCGGTTCTATAGTTGTTCCGCATCTTTGGCATTTGCCTACATTGTGTTCATGATCTCTTGTTCTTAACAAGAAATTATTGTAAGAAAGCATTCCGATAATCTTTTCTCTTGCTTCATAGCGGTCTAACCCGTGAAGTTCTTGAGGAACTTCTCCGCAAGCTTTCATTCTGCCTTCAGTATCTATAACCCATACAGGTTTCAAATTGTGACGTTTACCAACTTCATAGTCGTTAGGGTCATGTGCCGGCGTAATTTTAACAGCACCTGTACCAAAGTTTTTATCAACATATTCATCAGCAATAATAGGAATTTCTCTTCCTGAAAGAGGAATTACAACAGTTTTGCCGATTAATTCTGAATACTTATAATCAGAAGGATGTACTGCAATAGCAACGTCGCCGAAGATTGTTTCAGGGCGGGTTGTTGCAACAATAATAGCACCTGATTCACCTTTAAGCGGGTATGAAATTTCCCACATATGCCCCTGTTCTGTTGCATATTCTGTTTCTACATCAGAAATCGCACTGTTACAGCGAGGACACCAGTTTACGATATATTTACCTTTATAAATTAAGCCTTTTTCATAAAGTCTTACAAAAACTTCTTTTACAGCTTCAGAACAGCCTTCATCAAATGTAAAGCGTTCTCTTGTTCTATCAAAAGAAGCACCTAAACGTTTGCACTGGTCAAGAATTGCAGACTTATGTTCGTTAGCCCATTTCCAAGTTTCTTCCAAAAACTTTTCACGTCCCAAATCGTAACGTGACAATCCTTTTTCCCTTAATTTTTTTTCAACAACATTTTGAGTAGCAATACCTGCGTGGTCTGTTCCAGGCATCCAAAGAGCCTCGTAACCTGCCATTCTGTGGTAACGGATTAAGATATCCTGCAAAGTTTCATCCAGAGCGTGTCCCATATGAAGCACACCTGTAACATTCGGTGGTGGAATAACTATCGAATATGCAGGTTTTTTGCTTTGTGCATCAGCTTTAAAAAATCCGCCTTGCTCCCAAAATTTATAAATACTTTCTTCAGTTTCTTTTGCATCATAAACTGTAGGTAAATCGTCAATCTTTGTTGCTGTCATATAATAATCCTTCTTATTTTTTCGTATATTTAAAGAAT
>JBKUMA010000192.1:0-3732 GCA_046955055.1 Candidatus Gastranaerophilaceae bacterium | reverse complement strand
TTTCTATACAGATGCTACTAAAGCTAAAGCTCACATCGATGCTGGTGCTAAAAAAGTTATCATTTCTGCACCTGCTAAAAACGAAGATATTACAATCGTTCAAGGCGTTAACGAAAAAGAATACGATCCAGCTAAACACAATGTTATTTCAATGGCATCTTGTACTACTAACTGCTTAGCTCCTGTAGCTAAAGTTATCTTAGAAAAATTCGGTATCGTTAAAGGTTTAATGACAACAGTTCACTCTTATACTGGTGACCAAAGAATCTTAGATGCTGGACACAAAGATCCTCGTAGAGCTAGAGCTGGTGCTTTAAACATCGTTCCTACAACTACAGGTGCTGCTAAAGCTGTTGCTTTAGTTCTTCCTGAATTGAAAGGTAAATTAAACGGTTTCGCTATGAGAGTTCCAACTCCAGACGTATCTGTTGTTGACGTTGTATTTGAAACTGAAAAACCTGTAACAGTTGAAGCTGTAAATGCTGCTTTGAAAGAAGCTGCTGATGGTAAAGTATTAGTTTATGAAGAAACTCCGCTAGTATCTTCTGACTTCATCGGTTCATCACAATCTTCAACAGTTGATGCTGCATTGACAATGACAATGGGCGACAACATGGTTAAAGTTGTTTCTTGGTATGATAACGAAATGGGTTATTCTACAAGATTAGCTGAAACTACATTAATGGTTGCTGAAAAACTTTAGTTTTAAAGTTATCATAATTTAAAAAAGACCGAAAAATCCTTTCGGTCTTTTTTTATTTGTGATAAAATATATTGGTAAAAGCCTATTTTTAAGATTAGGGAAAGGAAGTTATTCATATGAATAAAGTTGTTGTCGGTGCTCAATGGGGCGATGAAGGAAAAGCAAAAATTACTGATTTATTGGCACAGGATGCTGATTTAATTATAAGATATCAAGGCGGATGTAATGCAGGTCATACAGTTGTTGTTGATAATAAGACATTTAAATTTCATTTAATTCCTTCAGGTATTTTATACGGCAATAAAACTTGTTTTATCGGTGCCGGCACTGTAATTCTTCCGGAGTCGTTTGAAGCCGAAGTTCAAGGTTTAATATCTGACGGTATAGATGTTTCTGGTTTAAAAGTTAGTCCTCTTGCTTCTATAACTATGCCTTACCATACAGAAGTTGACGGATATAGTGAAAATAATGCAAAAAAAGGTAAAATAGGCACCACTAAAAAAGGAATTGGACCTACATATACAGATAAGGCAGCTCGTACAGGCTTAAAAATTGAAGATTTATATTCTCCTGAAGCTTTGAGTGAAAAGCTTGATGTAATTTTGCCTATTAAAAATAAAGTTTTAAAAGAAGTATACGGCTTAAAGCAATATTCTAAAGAAGAAATCAAAGCTTTGTGTGAAAGATATGCAGAAATATTCAGACCATATGTTTGTTTTGATTGGCAGGAAATGCTTAATGCGAATAAAAAAGGAAAAAATATTTTATTTGAAGGTGCTCAAGGCGTTATGCTTGACGTTGATTATGGTACATACCCTTATGTAACAAGTTCAAATCCTATAGGCGGCGGAGCGGCTACAGGCAGCGGTTACGGACCGACTATGATTGATGAAGTTATAGGTGTTGCAAAGGCTTATGTGACAAGAGTTGGAGAAGGCCCTTTTGTTACAGAATTGAGTGACGAAATCGGCGACAAAATCAGAGAAGTTGGACATGAGTTTGGTGTTACAACTGGACGTCCGAGAAGATGCGGCTGGTTTGATGCTGTTACAATGAGATATGCTGTACTGGTAGGCGGATTAACTTCTGTAGCACTAACAAAGATTGATGTGTTTGACCAGTTTGATGAAATCAAAGTTTGTACAGCATATAAAGATACCAGAGATGGAAAAATTTATACTTCTTATCCGACCGATGTATTTATTCATAAATATTTGGAACCTGTCTACGAAACCCATAAAGGCTGGAATGAAGATATAACTGGCGTAAAGGATTATGAAAACTTGCCTGAAAATGCCAAGAAATATTTGAGACGTCTTGAAGAACTTTTAGAAGTACCTATTTCTATTGTGAGTGTCGGGCCGGATAGAGAACAAACTATTTTTGTTAAATAACTAAAAAAGACCTCATTTGAGGTCTTTTTTTATTATTCTAAAAGGTATTTGCTTGAGCAGCCTAAACCGGAAATATCTCGGTTGCCTTGGAGCATATACGATCCAAGGTTTGTAACATCGCTATATGCTTCTGGGATGCAAGATTTAGCAGGGTCAATACTCTCTTCTCTTGCAGAACCGCCGGGCGTAATATATTTACCGTTAAAATAAAATGTGAAAAGGTCTTTTCCTAGAGTGTTTGGTCCTGAAGAATAGCCGTTTACATCAATAAACCATCTGACAGAACCGCCGCCCCAGCTTCTGCCATATAAATTTTCACCGCCAGGTAAAAGGTAATTATACCAGGTTAAATTTTGCCAATCTAGTATATTACCTGCGAGAGTTTTGTATGCGTTTTCGTACCCGCTGTTATTACATTGAATTTCAGTATTGCATTCTTTCATAGGGATGTATTGTAAAAACAGGTTTGTTATAGTACTGCTATCCTGCCAGGTTGTCTTATCAAGAATATCCTGTAAAGCTTCATCTCCGCCTACATCCTGCTTAATTTTTTCATAAGCTTGTGAAAATACTGAATATTGTTTTTTCCATTTAACAATATTTTGTTTTTCTCTGTAATTACTTATTAAATTAGGCATTACAAGTGCCGCAACAATCCCAATAATACCGAGAGTGATTAATACTTCGGCTAAAGTAAATGCATAATTTTTAATGTGATATTTAATATCACTAGTATAACATTTTTTTGCTATTTTGCAAGTATCTCGGGGGGGGGGCACGAATTTACAGCTATATTCAACATTTTACGCCTCCTTTTTTCTTAGTGTAACATTTTTTGAGGTGATTTGCAACCTTTATTTAGAAATGAGCAATTTTTATTTCTTTTGTGTTTTTATTATTATATGTAGGTAGAAAAGGTATAGCATGCTGAATATACACCCGTCTTTGATAAATAATGTGAATTATGTTAAACCGCAAAAGGTTAAAAATGCGGAGGTTAGTAATGCACCTGCTTCAAATTCTGTTGAGTTGAGTAATGTGCAGCCTGATTATAATATAAAAACGCCTATAGCTTTTAGAAAAACGGGTGAAATAAATTTTCCTTATGATATAAAAGCACACTGTTATAAACTTGCGAACGGACAAAGAGTTGTAATTGTGCCTAAAGAAGGAGAAACTGTACTTAAAACGTATGTGAATACAGGTTCAATGAACGAGCCTGATAACGTCAGAGGAATAAGTCATTATATCGAACACAATTTGTTTAACGGTTCTGACGGGTTAGAACAAGGACAGTTTTTCAAAGAAGTTGATAAAATGGGTGCTTCAACTAACGCAAGTACAGGCTTTGCCGAAACAAACTATTATATCAGTTCCAATCTTTTAGGCGAAAATGATTTAGAAAATAAAATTAAAATTCATGCTTCAATGATTGAAACACCACATTTTGCAGCAGAAAAGCTTGAGAAGGAAAAGGGAATTGTTAATTCTGAAATTAACATGATTCTTTCAGATCCCGAAAATCTTGCTGTAAACAAAACTATTAAAAATTTGTATAATATTAAATCATCTTCAACTGATTTGATAGGCGGCACTACAGATAACATAACAAATTTAACAAGAGATGATGTAGTT
>JBKUMA010000191.1:0-3740 GCA_046955055.1 Candidatus Gastranaerophilaceae bacterium | reverse complement strand
AATATCAAAATTCATTAGACCAGACAAAGTTAATGTACGATTACTATGGTGATACAAGCAATCGCGAACAGTTAAGTTATAACTTGTTGATGACTCCATCCGCAATGAATAATTATATGCCAATCACAATAACCAACTCTAGCAATCGTGTCATCTTGGATAAGAAGTTAGCGTCTGCTGCACGTACAGCAGGTATACCTCAAGAGGGTTTGGGCTGTGCACCATCAAGTTTGGTTCGTGAGCGTTTTATCAACGGTCTTGTCGACAGCAAGATATTAGATAAAGGTCAGGCAGAATCAATTCTAAAAGTGCCGTATAATCCGGAAGCGAGTTTAGGAAGTGATACTGTTATTACTGAAATACCGCCGGCAGAAGGTAATCTTGAAGACTTGGCTGTGGCTCTTTCAGCAGTTCAATTTGATTTCAGTGATTTAATAGGTAACAAACAAGGTGCAGACACCTATATGAGAAAAAATGGGCAGGATATATACAGTAGTGTTACCCTTGCTGATATATTAAATAATAATATCTGCATAATCGGCTCCAATTGGGACAACGAAGATTTAAGAGGTAATGATGGATATTACGATTATACGATATTGCAAAGAATATCAGGTGCAAATTATTGGAATCAGCTTTACACAGCATTAGAAAGTGTTTTGTATACTGATGGTAAAGCAGGTGCAGCACTAAATTATGCCAAAACAAAAATGAGCGAAAAACTTGAAGTTATTCTGAGAGGCGGGGATAGCCGGGATTTTGAAACTAAGGAATTTTCTGACTACACTTCAAATAAAAAGAAAAAAAGTAAGAAAGCATTCGGCTGGGTTGAAACAAGAATAAATAATGCTATAGGATATGTTTATTATTCAAACTCAGGTGATTCATATAATGATGCATTTGGTTTAAATATAACTAACATGACAAAGGCTTTTTTCAGTTATTACGCTGAAATGATGACCGGTTTCAAAGGGGACTTTACTGTAGGAAAGCAAACAACAAGTTCTAAATTGCTTGATAATGAGTTTGATAAGTTTTTATTTCCAAGCGGGTATGAAGTTTCTGACGGCGAATCCAAATATTCACACTTCTATGATTCATTGTTAAATCAGATAGCCACAGCCGGCTGGACAGAAAACGACGAAATTAGAGATAATTCCTATCTTCAAGAAATGCTTCAAAACGGAATGATGTATATTTCGACAATTTCTGATGACAAGTACTATTATCAGAAGAATTATGCAACCTACAATTACGTACGTGAAGTTACAGACGAAACAGCAGTAGCACAAGCAGAAGCAAAATACAAAACAGAAAAAGAAAAATTAAATTCAAAAGAACAAAAACTTGATTTAAAAATGAAGAATCTCGATACAGAAATGTCTTCATTAACAACCGAATACGATACCGTAAAAAACTTGATATCTAAGAGTATTGAAAAATCTTTCAAACGATACAATGCGTAATCTCACCACTATAAATGAACTATTTTACTATGGTTTATAGATTTATTTTCTGCTTTTTGTTAAAATAATTTTATTAAAATATATTTTAATGAAAAGAGGTTTAATATGAAAAAGAGTATTTTGCTTTTGTCTGCTTTAATTTTTGCTTGCGTTGGTGCAAACGCTGCTGATTGGGCAGAACTTGATAATGGTATAAGCAATGTTCAAATGTCAATTGATAAAGATTCAATTTATTTTGTTAATGATTACACCTGTCTTTACGCAATGAAGATTAAAAAAGGTTCAGAACCGGAAAAAGCTGTTTTTATAAAATCAGATTTTCAAAATAATAAATTGGGAATAGTTACAACTGTTGATTATGAAGAAGCAACATATAATCCGAAAGCAATTTATATCAATGCACCTGCCTTCTTGAAACCTGTAGATAGTGATTCTATATTTGCATACGGACACAGATATACTTCAAGTGTGTATGATGAAAGAGTCGCTTCAAGCGGTACTGACAATACGGTTTATAAAAAAGTTAACAGCAAATCTAAATTTGTACCTGTAAATTATATGTATGCAGATTCCGATCCTCAAACATTTGATGAATATGTAAAGGTTATGAGTGAAAGATTTAATAAAAATTGGAATCCTCCAAAATCAGGACGTAATACTCAAACAATTATTATTGTAAGTACAACGCAGGACGGCTCTTTAATGGGTTATGAAATCGCTCAATCTTCTGGTGATGAATTGACTGACCGCTCAGTTATTTCTGCTGTGGAAACTTCAGTTCCGTTTTGCTCTTTCCCTAAAAATTCAAAACGCTCTGATAATATAAATGTTCAGTTTGTTTTCGATTATCAAAAGTATAAAAAATCAGTTAAATAACAAAAAAAAGAGAGTCAATTGACTCTCTTTTTTTAATACATTAGTTTTCTCATAAATAAATTGGTTTTATACAGCTTTTTGAACTTTTCCTGCTCTTATACAAGAAGTACAAACGTTAATTCTTTTAGTTGTACCGTTAATAACTGCTTTAACTTTTTGTAAGTTAGGTTCTTGAGTTTTAACAATTTGTTTATGTGAGAAAGTTAATTTTGCTGCTTTAATCGGTGTTTTACCGCAAATTTCACATTTTTTTGACATAGTTTTATTTCCTTTTCTAGCTAGTTGTATAATACCATAATATATTAAAAATTATATAAATCAAGATTCATGTTAAAAATCATTAAAAAAGCCTTAACGAATTTTTCTTCCAACAGACAATCCGGCAGGCAGTTTCAAGACAACATTTTCGTAATCAGGGTGATTATTTATTGCATCAATAAACGGCTGACATTTTGCTTCGTGTGACAAGACGTTATCACAAGCTATTATTCCGCCTACTTTTAGATGTTTGTCAATGAGTTCAAAATATTTTATGTATTCTGATTTGTTTGCGTCTACAAATGCCAGATCAATTTTATAGTCTTGCGGTAAATTTTCAAGAAGTTCGCAAGCAGAGCCTTTTAAAGTAGTCACAACATCATCGACTTTGCATATTTTGAAGTTTTCTTTTGCCACATCAAGTCTCTTGTCCCAAAATTCAATTGTAGTTAAATGACCGCCTGTCTGTTTTACGGCTTTTGCAAGCCATATGCCTGAATATCCGTTTGAGGTGCCAACTTCCAAGACTTCCTTGGCATTATTTTCTTTAATCAATATTGTTAAAAATTCGGCTGTCAATCTTGAAATATTCCAAAATTGTTTTTGGGTCTTTTCTAAACTTAAAAGAACTTCTTGAGTGGTTTTATCAAATTCGGTAATCATTTGTTTATTTTTTTCACCTTTTCAGTTACAACTATTGAACTTACGGGAATATCCAGCGGAACGGTTTTTATAACCTGTTTCATACCTAAATCAAAAATTGTATACAAAGAGGATTTTGTATCGGTAATAAGTGCAATATTAGTTCCTTCTATGTGGTAAATTTTTGTTGAAAACCCGTAAGTACTTAAATATATTTTATCTGTTATTAAGTCTGTTTTTGTATCTAAAACTTCAATAACATTATCAGTGGCACCAAGAATATAAAGTTTGTCATGGAAAGTAACAGCGTCAATAGGTTTTTCACAAACTTCTGTTTCCGCTATTAACCCGATAGTGTCGTAATCGATTATTGCAAGGTGATTTTTTGTTCTGCTTAAAATGTAAATTTTGTTATTAGTAAAAGCTATTTTAGATACGTTAGGGAATTTTCCTATTTCTTTAAGAAGATAGTCGTTGTCAAGTTCTATAGCCCAGATA
>JBKUMA010000190.1:0-3749 GCA_046955055.1 Candidatus Gastranaerophilaceae bacterium | reverse complement strand
AATATAATAATTTTGAGATTATAGGGTGAGCCTGTGGTGAAAGCGTTTTCGAATAATTATTATATTTTATTTGCTACTTTATTATAAACTATTTTTTTAAACATTTCAATAAAAATTTTGTATTATAATTAAAATATGCAAATATATACAGAGTTAAATAAAAATTCCAATTTATCCCTTGCACTAGGATATTTTGACGGTGTTCACTTAGGACACCAAGCTGTCATAAGACAAGCTGTAAATTTTGCAAAAGAAAACAATACAAAATCTGCAGTAATTACCTTTAAAGATCATCCTTGCTGTTACTTTTACGGGGTTTGCCCGAAATATATTCTTACACGTAAAGAACGGGAAAAACAAATAGCAAAATTAGGAGTTGATTACCTATATGAACTTGATTTTGAAAGCATATCTGGATTAACAGCAGAGGAATATTTAAAGAATATACTTATAAAATATTTTACTCCATCAGCAATTTCAACAGGATATAACCATAATTTTGGCTATAAAAAATCAGGTGGAGTCAAGTATCTGGCTCAAGAAGCAAGAAAATTCGATTATAAATATTTTGAGATGCCGCCTCAAAAAATCAATTGTGAATTAATAAGCAGCACTGCCATTCGCAATCTGCTTTCCAAAGGGCAAATAGAAAAAGCAAACAGCATGCTTGGATATAAATTCAAAATTAGCGGAACCATAATTAGAGGAAAACAAATAGGTCGAACAATAGGTTTTAAAACAGCTAATTTAATTTATCCGCATGAATTAATAGACCTTCCTTTCGGAGTTTATTCCGTTAATACTGAGTATGGCAAAGGCATAGCAAATTTTGGCATTCGCCCGACTGTAAATGGAGAAGGAACATTATTAGAAGTTCACATTCTTGATTTTGATGAAGATATTTATGATAAAAATATAACTGTAGAATTCAACAAAATGATACGTACTGAAAAAAAATTTCCGTCACTTGATGAGTTAAAAAATCAAATACAAAAGGATATTAAATCTATATAACAATTTTCCCTTACTAAGCTTTTTATGCTATCATTAAATAAAAGGGAATTTTATGAGTATAATTGCTGACGACAATGATTTTGAAAAAGAAGCTGACAGGGTTGAGATAAAAAAAAATCCTGTTATTAAAGCTGAAAGTATAGAATTTGATAAAAACTTTGAAAATTGCATACGTCCAAAATCTTTTGATACATATATCGGTCAGTCTGCTCTGAAAGAAACATTAAAAATTTCAATAGCTGCGGCAAAAAAACGTGAATTACCTTTGGATCACCTGTTATTTTACGGCCCTCCCGGACTTGGTAAAACTACTCTTGCAGGAGTAATTGCCGAACAAATGGGCGTTGATATAAAAATAACATCAGCACCTGCATTAGAACGCCCGCGTGATATTATCGGGATTTTAATGTCTTTAAAAGGCGGTGAAATTTTATTTATAGATGAAATTCACAGACTAAACAAGGTTGCAGAAGAAATACTCTATCCAGCAATGGAAGATTTTTTCCTTGATATGACAACAGGCAAAAGCCAAACAGTAAAAACATTGAGAGTTCCTTTGCCAAAATTCACTCTTATTGGAGCTACAACAAAAGCTGGTGAATTATCCGGACCTTTAAGAGATCGTTTTGGCATTATACATAGATTAGAATTTTATACAGAAGACGAATTGGCACAAGTAATTACAAGAACTGCCGGAATTTTGAATATTGAAATTACAGAAGAAGGTGCATACGCAATAGCAAGACGCTCAAGAGGCACTCCTCGTATTGCAAATAGGCTTGTAAAACGTGTATCTGATTACGCACTTGTAAAACATGACGGAAAAATCACTGAAGATGTTGCAAACAAATCACTTGATATCTTAAAAATAGATAATTACGGTCTTGATAATACAGACAGAAGTTTGTTAAAACTCATTATTGAAAAATACGACGGCGGTCCCGTAGGTATAGAAACAATTGCGGCTGCAATAGGTGAGGACGTAAGAACTATTGAAGACGTTTGCGAACCATTTTTATTACAGGCAGGATTATTGCAGCGTACACCGCGGGGAAGAAAAGTTTCACCTGCTACTTACAGACACCTTGGATATAAAGATATTAAGACTATTGAACAAAAAAATTTATTTTAAAATTTTCCTGGAGTATAATTTTCAGTTTCAATAAGCTTGTCATTTAATAAAACATAACCTAAATTACCATAATTGCCACTGCTATAATAGAAAGCACCATTTGGTAGGAAACCTAATCCAAAACAATCAATCCCCATTTGATTAGGACCTTTCTTGCCATTAGTATCAAAAAAAATGAAACCGCAATTTGTTGATGTAGCATATTGTCCTTTATATCCATCAGGGCTTGAAGGATCTTGTATAAAATTTCCATTATCATCTTTATCTCTTACCCAATATGTATGAGAACAACTACCGTTTGAGACTTCCGAATATATAGAAATAAACATTCCGTCATTAGTAACTATTCTGTTAAGCTCAAAAGAAGAATAATCGATGGTATTACCAAATCCATCATTCAACTTTTTATACGATCTTACCATATGACTTCCACCGCAAGGACCAACTTGCCTATTGATGCATACTGCAGCAGAATTTAGTTTTGAGGCAAGCATTTGAGTTAACTCATCTCTATTTCCTGAAGTCCAAAAAGTTAAATATTCACCGGTAGTTCCATTGTCAGCATTCCACTTATTTACGGCTTCTGCAATCATAGAATATCCTCTCTTGGCAGAATTTACAAATACTTTTTCTTTGTAATTTGCAATTAGGGCAGGTAAGGTCAGTGCTGCAACTACACCAATGACACCAAGGGTAATTAAAACCTCTGCAAGAGTGAACGCAACATTACAAGTAAGGAGCTTTAAATTTTCGCCCCCCCCCCGGTACTACGTACGTAGTCACATTGTGCCAATTCTGCATGAACCCTACGATATTCGTAACTTTGGTTTTGCATGAATTTTACGGCATTTTTGGTTAATGATTTTTTCATACTTTTTGCTCCTTTTAATAATAATCAATTAAATATAATGATTTATTATAAACCATTTTTAAAAATATTTCAAGAATTAAAAACTAAACTTCATCAGGGTTAAGCACCATAATTCCTGTATTATTGGCATTTACAAGTTGTGCGAATTTTTGCAAATCAGCTTTTATAGTAGGGAAAGTATTATAATGCATAGGAATAACTGTTTGTGCACCCAACCATTTTGCCGCAACAGCTGCGTGTTCAACATCCATTGTATAATATCCGCCTATTGGTAAAAGTGCTATATTAGGTGCATACAATTCTTTGATAGTTCTCATTTCAGAAGTTAAACAGGTATCACCGGCATGAA
The DNA here is from genome assembly GCA_046955055.1 of Candidatus Gastranaerophilaceae bacterium. Taxonomy (GTDB): domain Bacteria; phylum Cyanobacteriota; class Vampirovibrionia; order Gastranaerophilales; family Gastranaerophilaceae; genus JBKUMA01. The sequence goes on along the minus strand of JBKUMA010000190.1, from coordinate 383 downwards.
ATATCCTTACACCTTCAATATCAAATAATATACTTGCAGCTTCTCCGCCATAACCGCCGCCAGGCAATGAACTTGTATGGATTGCCGGCAAAAATACTACTCTGCCCCAATCATAATTAAGCCAACCTCCAAAGTTTACGCCATGAGTACTGCATCCTTGTTTTTCACAATATGCAGCCAATTCAACGATAGCCGTAATCGGAGCATTTTTTTCTTTAGAAATCTCAACAGCTTCACCCAGATGATCAGCGTGAGCATGAGTAACAAAAATATCTGATATATCCAGTTTGTGCCAATCGTATTTAGGATTAATCGAAACATAAGGATCAATAAGAATAGATTTGCCGTTCGTTCTTATTTCAAAAGCACTATGCCCTATATAT
>JBKUMA010000189.1:0-3758 GCA_046955055.1 Candidatus Gastranaerophilaceae bacterium | reverse complement strand
CATTTTAGCCTCCTTTTATTCTATGTTCATTATTCACTATATTTTATTTTTTGTCAATAATTTTTTTTATTAAGCTTATATAAAGGCATGGAAAAATTGTGCTAAACTTATAATATAGAGTATTAAAAGAGGGCTTTAGCCTCTGGCAAAATATAGATATAAATATAATCTACAAATGTTATAGAAAGAAGGAGATAGACATGATACCTATTTTGGATTCAAAACGTCAGTACGCTACTATTGGTGCGGAAGTTGAAAAAGCTGTATGCGAAGTTTTACGTTCAGGCTCTTATATTTTAGGACCAAACACTAAAGCTTTTGAACAAGAAATGGCTGATTTTTACGGCTGTAAATATACAGTAGGCTTAAACTCTGGTACTGATGCGTTACACATTGCATTACGTGCTTTAGATATCGGTGAAGGCGATGAAGTTATTACTGTTGCTTTTACGTTTGTTGCTACAACAGAAGCTATTGGAATTGTTAATGCTAAACCGGTTTTTGTAGATATTGATAAAGATACATTTAATTTAGATGCTTCTAAATTGGAAGCTGCAATTACACCAAGAACTAAAGCTATAATTCCTGTTCACTTATACGGTCAGCCTTGTGATATGGATGTAATTATGGATGTTGCTAAACGTCATAATTTGCATGTAATTGAAGATTGCTGTCAGGCTGTTGGTGCTTTGTATAAAGGTAAAATGGTTGGTACATTTGGTGACTTCGGCTGTTTAAGCTTCTACCCGACTAAAAACTTAGGCGGTATGGGTGATGGCGGTCTTTTAATGACTAATTATGAAAAATTAAAAGACAGAGCTGTTGCATTAAGAAACCATGGCGGTGCTATTCGTTATCACCACGATGAAATCGGTGTTAACAGCCGTCTTGATGAAATTCAAGCTGCTATTTTGCGTATAAAACTTCCTCATATCAAAGAATGGAATGAAATGAGACGTAAACACGCTTATTACTACAATGAACTTTTTGCAGACTGTGAAGATGTTCAAACTCCAAAAGAATTAGATAATACTTATTGTGTATACCACCAGTATACTATTAAAGTTCCAAATCGTGATGCAGTACACAAAATGCTTCAAGAAAGAGGAATTGGAGCAATGCTTTATTATCCTATTCCGCTTCACTTACAAAAAGTACATGAATATCTTGGAGTTGGTAAAGGGTCTCTTCCTGTTTCAGAAAAGAATACAGAATTGGTAATATCACTTCCAATGTTCCCTGAATTAACAGAAGAAGAACAAAGAACAGTTGCTAAAACAGTTAAAGAATGTATTGAACTTTCTAAAACAGCTGCAGCAGTATAAATAAATATGCAATAATTAAAAAGACGGCTTTTATTGAAGTCGTCTTTTTTTTATCCTATTGTGTGAAGTTTTTGTCCTTGGTCAGGAGTTAATTTTTGGAATGGATTAATACCTACTGCGTTTTTATCCATAAATATTTCATCGATATTAAATGCTCTGTTAGCAGCAATTTCACTCCCTTTACCAAAGTTAGCCCTTGTTATATCACCGAATTGATACGGAACAGTAGTGCCCTGTAATGCAGACATATTTGTTGCATTGGCACTTGTTATTTCTTTTATTTCGGATAATCCTCCTTGATTAAAAGCCATATCTATCCTCGATTTATGCGAACATCATAAATGTTCGTTGTACTTCTTCGGTAAATCCATTTTTATTTGTGTATTGGGTTGGCGGTTCACCATTAACCTGACCAACATAACCTGCAGTCGGTTCTTGCCATAAACCTAAATTCATTCTGGTGTTGGCAAAAGGATTTTCTCCGACGTTGTGTGCTGATCGGTTGCTTGTGTCTGTGTATAGTTTAACAGCATCGACGGGGTTAAAATATTGTCTTTGTACTGCTTCAATTTTGCCTTGAGTCATAATATAATCCTATTAATATCACTTATTATATATATAAAGTATATAAGTTTTAAATAATTGCCTTTTCCTTAAATTAATTGTAAAAAAAGTTAACATATCCTAATCGCATATACATATACCCAGTTAGGTAATAAAACTAACAAATTATTAAGTTTTGTAAAGTGTAAATCGTACACTATATGGGCATTTTCGGAATTGGAAAAAATATATTAAAACATTATATTGACATTTAAAATCTTGTATGGCATAATAATTACATAAGATTTAAGTGTAGCTGAAACACTAAATATAAATAGAATTCATTAACCCCAAAAACATATAAACTCCTAAATAATAAACACTAAAAGAGACCATTAGGATGCAGAAAACGACCCACTCAGAAATGAGTGGTTTTTTTTTATTGTTATTGTAGATTTTATTTCAAAAGTATGTTATAATAATTGTTAAAACAGGAGCAGAAATTATGAAAAAATCATTTGTTAATACCCGTAAGGGGGGGGGGCAGATTTTTAAGCTCCTATAGAGTAAAGGCTGGATTGCAACCGCAATTGTTTCGTAATTACAGAGCAGCTTTCACGCTTGCAGAAGTTTTAATTACCATCGGAATAATAGGTGTTGTTGCTGCATTGACATTGCCTTCTCTGATTGAAGAACATAAAAATAAGGAAATTGTTACAGCTTTAAAACGCCATTATTCAGTTATGGGGAATGCTTACCAGCTTGCTATAAACGAATCAGCTCCTGATACGTGGTCTTATTCTGTGGATAAGGAACAGGTTTCGCGTGATTTTGCAGATGAAATTTCAAAATATCTTAATGTGGCAAAGAGATTTGATAACTATACAGAAAAGAATATGTATGGTTTAACCGGTGAGAAAGTAACCAATCCGACATTTCCTACTGTTTTGGTTTTAAATGACAGTTCTAAAATTTATTTCGGAGGTTCTTATTTTAGTTCGAGCTGTACAGGTAATGCACGTTTGCTAACTGTAGCAGATGAATGTATGTGGGTTGCTGTAGATGTTAACGGTGATAAAAAGCCAAACAAATTGGGAGATGATATTTTTTATTTTGTGATGACAAAAACTTCATATGTTCCTGGTGGTGACGGTTATTGGGAAATCAATAAGTGCAGACCTTATAAAGTTGACGGGCACGACATTGGGCATTCTCTGGGATGCACTAAATATGTGTTAATTAAGGAAAATCGTGACTATTTTAAATGTAAAACAGGAAGCGAAAACATTTGTAAGGATTTGAAACTATAAAAAAAAGAGGCTTTTTTAAGCCTCTTTTTTTATTTATTAATTATCGAATTAAACTAATTCAACAACTTTTTGAGCATTTCTTGATGCGATTTCTACTAAGCTTGAAGCTGTAGCAATCATAGAAAGTTCGGAATCCATTTTATTTATACAAGAACCGCAGCCGATAGCTGAAGCACCAGCAGCAAATGCAAATGGAGCTGTTGTTGGGTTAATGTTAGAAGCAGTCATAATTGGAAGATCGATGTTTCTAGAAAGTTCAATTGTGTTAGAAAGTGTTAATTCTGCTCTTTCCATTAAACCTCTAACGCCATCAGCTTGAGCTTCTGATGAGTAGTGACCTTCTGTTTGAATTAAGTCGATACCCATAGTTTCTAATTTTCTTGCTAATTCGATTTGTTCTGCAATAGCCAATTCACCTGGAATTGTAACTGAGAAAAATACTTTTGTATCACCAAGTAATTCAAGAGTTTTGTTTACAAGGCTTATAACTTCTGAAGCTGAGAATGAAACACCTTTTTTGTAAAGGATGTCAAAGTTACCAAGTTCAATAGCGTCAGCACCTAATTCAACTGCTCTTACT
>JBKUMA010000188.1:0-3762 GCA_046955055.1 Candidatus Gastranaerophilaceae bacterium | reverse complement strand
GAGAAGAGGCTATTTCTATTCATTCTTTGATTAATGATAAAAATAAAGGAAATTATAGATTATATTGTTATGATAAAAGCTCGAAAGCTATTGACTTAGCAAAAAAAGGAGTTCATACGGTTTATAGACCTGGAAGCGGAGACGGTTTCATTTTAAATAAATATCAAAAAGATGAAGTTCACGACGATGTAATGAGATGTTTTAATGAGATTATGGAGGAGACAAAAAGACCTAATTATGATATCAATGACCCTGATTTTCTTTATTTTATAATGAGACACCCTTATTTCAAAATAAAATATTATAAGGTTCGTGATGAATATAAAAATAATTTTAAATATGAGAGAGGTAATATTTTTAATATAGATAAGTTGGGACCCAAAAAAGCAGGAGCAATTTTCTTTAGAAATGCTATGTACATTCCGACAAACAACTATGGAATAAATGAGTTCGATGGCTTGATTAGTGAAAAATCAGTAAATAAACGTAAGGTTATAAATAGTATAGTTGATAAAGTTTATGACAAGCTTTTGCCAGGAGGAATTTTTGTTGTAGGTAAAAGTGAAAAAGAGCATATATATCTTGCAGATAAACATGCAAAAGAAGAAGAAAAAATATATATAGAAGATTATGATTGTTATATTTATAAAGATATGCTGTTAGAAAATGCATTGTTAAAAGATGGCAGATTTAAACCTGTTGTATATTCTAAATGTTATTCTGCTTTTGGAGAAATAAAAGTTCCTACTGTCTGGCAGAAAGTAAAATAAAAGTATTATTTATGTATCAAAAAATAAATTTCTACTATACAAATACATATTTACATGATATTATGTAGACAGATGTAGTAGGTAAATATTTTTTGGAAATATATGCAATAAAATTCATTTAATATATAAAAAGATTTGAAGCTCGATAGGATAAATGTATCGAGCATTGCGTGTATTTATAAAAAATAGAAAAGGATAAGGTAAAAAACTTTATGGACTTTTTATTGATTATCGCGATTATTGTGGTAATAGCTTTAGTCGCAATGCTGTTTGTCCAGCAAAGCAAAATGAAATCCGTGCTTATTTCTACAGAAAAAGATAAAAAAGCATTGGAAGAGAAAGAAAAACTGCTCCTAAAAGAGGCTAAAATTAGAGCAATTGAAGAATTGCAAGATGACAGAGAAAAGTTAAACGAAGAAGAAAGAGAAAGAAGACAAGAGCTTTCAAGACAAGAACAAAAACTGGCTAAACGTGAGGATATGCTTGAAGATAAAATTCAAGAATATACTGAAAAAGATATCCAGGTTCAAAGAAAATTAGATGAATTATTAGAAAAAGAAGACTATTTGGCAGAGATTGTACAAAAACAAACAACGGAACTTGAAAGAATTTCAGGAATGTCTGCCGAAGATGCTAAAAATATGCTTCTTGACCAGTTGAAACATGATTTGGCTCAAGAGCAAATGCAATTAATTAGAGAAAATGAAGCTAAAATTAAAGAAGTTTCATTAGAAAAATCAAAAGAAATTTTATCAACAACAATGCAGAGATGCATGATTGAACAGGTTGTTGAAACTACAGTTTCAGTAGTTGCACTTCCAAATGACGAAATGAAAGGCCGTATTATCGGTCGTGAAGGTCGTAATATTAGAGCATTAGAAACATTGACAGGTGTTGATTTAATTATTGATGATACTCCGGAAGCTGTTGTATTATCAAGTTTTGATCCTGTAAGACGTGAAGTCGCAAAATTAGCTTTAGAAAAACTTATTGTTGACGGTCGTATTCACCCTGTTCGTATCGAAGAAATGGTTGAAAAAGCAAAAGAAGAAATCGATAAAAAGATTTGGACAGAAGGTGAAAATGCAGCTTTAGATATGGGTGTTATGGGCTTGAATAAAGAGCTTATAAAAACATTAGGACGTTTGTATTACAGAACAAGTTACGGACAAAATGTTTTAAAACACTCGCTTGAAGTGGGGCATATTGCAGGCATGCTGGCTGCTGAGCTTGGTGCTAATGAAATGATTGCAAAACGTGCAGGTTTGTTGCACGATATTGGAAAGGCAGTTGACCAAACTCAAGAAGGTACGCATATTCAGCTTGGTGTTGAACTTGCTACAAGATTTGGAGAAAGACCGGAAGTTATTCACGCAATCGAAGCTCACCATGATGATGTTGTAGCAAATACTATAGAAGCTGTTCTTGTAAAAGTTGCTGATGCTATTTCAGCAGGCAGACCTGGAGCAAGACGTGATACATTAGAAATTTATATTAAACGTCTGCAAAAGATTGAAGAAATCGTAAACAGCTACGAAGGTATTAAACAATCATTTGCTGTTCAAGCAGGACGCGAAGTTCGTATTATCGTTGAGTCTGAAAAGTTCGATGATTTAGGTTCTCAAAAACTTGCACGTGATGTTGCAAAACGTATTGAGGATGAACTTGACTACCCTGGACAAATCAGAGTAACAGTTGTTAGAGAATTCAGAACAACTGAATTGGCAAAATAATTTTATGGCTGAGGCATATGCCTCAGCCTTTTATAGGAAATAATATGACAGGTGATGAAAAGACAATAAAAATATTATTTTTTGGAGATATGGTCGGCAAACCGGGAAGATATGCCGTTCGTGATTTCCTTGAAGGATTGCGTCTTGAAAATAAACTGCCTGATTTTGTTATCGCTAACGTTGAAAATGCATCACACGGTTTTGGTCTAACTGAAAAGAATTATAAAGAGATTTCTGAATATGGTGTTGATTGTATGACATCCGGAAACCATATTTGGGATAAAAAAGAAATTTTTAACTACATCGATAAGGCTGATAAATTAGTCAGACCTATTAATTACCCTAATGGTACTCAAGGTGTCGGCAGCAGGATTTTTGAAATGGCTGACGGTGCCAAAATAGCTGTAATAAATGCACTAGGCAGAGTCTTTATGGCTCCCGTTGATTCAATATGGGAAGTTGTAAAAGATGAAATTGCCCGCTTGAAAGAAATTACACCCAATGTAATTGTTGACTTTCACGCAGAAGCAACTGCTGAAAAAATATGTTTTGGACGTTTTTGTTCAGAACTTGGTGTAAGTGCGTTTTTTGGTACACATACTCATGTGCAGACAGCGGATGAACAGATTTTAAACAATATGGGATATATAACAGACGCAGGATTTTGCGGAACAAGTGACGGGGTTATAGGAATGGAATATAGTACTTCCCTGTCACGTTTTACAACAGTTGTCCCTGAACGTTATGAAGTAGCAGACAGCGGTAATACGCAGGTTAATGCTGTAGAAGTGGAAATTAACCCTCTTACAGGTTACGCTGTTGCTATAAAAAGGATTTTTTGTAGTAGAAATAAAGAAGAAAAGGATGAAAGACCATGAAGTGTGATTTACATATTCATACGTATTATTCAGACGGGGTGTTCTCGCCTGAAAAAATCGTGGATACCGCAATTGATGTCGGACTTGGTGCAATAGCACTTACTGACCACGATAATATTTTATCATACAATGTTGCAAAAAATTACTTAAAAGAATCCGGTAAAGAAGGTAAAATTGAAGTTATTGAAGGTGTTGAGATTAACACTTTATATAAAAATTATGAAGTCCATATCTTAGGTTATTTTATGGATGACACAAACAGTGATTTCCAAAATCTTTTGAAAACACAGCAGCATGCCAGAGTAAAACAGACAAAAGAAATTATTAATCTTTTATCTAAAAAAGAAGGTATAAAAATTAAATTCGAAGATATAGTAAAGC
>JBKUMA010000187.1:0-3771 GCA_046955055.1 Candidatus Gastranaerophilaceae bacterium | reverse complement strand
GTTTAATGAACCGTCATCATTACAATTTTTGATAAGGTATGCAACTGTTTCAGTTGGTTGTGCACCTTTTGAAATCCATTCTAAAGCTGTTGCTTTGTCTAATTTCATAACTTTAGTTTTTGGATTGTAGTGACCTAATTCTTGAATTGGTCTGCCTTCACGTTTTGTTGTTGAATTGATAACGATGATTCTGTATGAAGGTGATTTTTTTGCACCTAATCTTTTTAATCTGATTTTTAACATTGTTTTGTTGTTCCTTCTTAATTTTACATTTTACATAAGCTGATTGCTTCACGTGTGTTCGCAATAACAACTTGGTCGAGTCCGTAAACACCGCAGCCGCCGCTTTGTCGACAAACTCTTGAACAAGGCTAAGAGGAGTTGCCCGTTCCAAGTCTTATCAAATCATAAATAAATTCAATAATCAAGCCATTTTTAAGAAATATATATTGTTACAATTTGATTATTAGTTAATTAATCATTATAATTACAAGTATGATGGATTTGGATACAAGCCGTTTAGATGAGCTTAAATTTAAAGTACACAACAAACTTGAAGAAACACAGCTATACAGGTTTAAAGGAACTGTATCTAAGCTTTTGGGGCTTACTGTTGAGGTAAAACTTCCGGGATTAAAAATCGGGGATTTATGTTATATCGAAACATATGACGGCAGGCAAAAGCCGGCAGAAGTTGTTGCTTTTAAAGGTGAAGCTGCTCAATTGCTTTTGCTTTATGACGGTGAAGGAATTGGGCAGGGAAGTCTTGTGACTTCGACTGGACGTCCTATTATAATTCCTGTAGGTGAATTTTTACTCGGAAGACTTATAAATCCTATGGGTGACCCTATTGATGACAAACCGCTTGACACTACCGGAGCTTTATGGCGACCTATTGAGGGACCGCCTCCGGGTCCGTTTGAAAGACCTATTATCACAGAGCAGTTTTCAACAGGGGTTAGGGCAATCGATTCTTGTATGACTTTTGGATGCGGACAGCGTATGGGATTGTTTGCTGGTTCTGGTGTTGGTAAAAGTACTCTTCTTGGTATGATTGCAAGAAATTCAGATGCAGATGTTAACGTTATGGCATTAATCGGTGAACGTGGTCGTGAAGTAAAAGAATTTGTTGAGGATTCACTTGGCGAAGAAGGTATGAAAAAATCTGTTCTTGTTTGTTCTACAGGTGACCAACCGCCTTTAATCAGACAAAAAGCTTTGTTAACTGCGACTGCTGTTTGTGAATATTTTAGAGATCAGGGTAAAAAAGTTTTCTTAATGACAGATACTATTACGCGTTGTGCTATGGCTGGACGTGAGGTTGGGCTGTCAATCGGTGAACCGCCTACGATGAAAGGTTATCCGCCTTCAATCTTTTCGTGGCTTCAAAAGGCTCTTGAACGTGCAGGAAATTCACCAAAAGGCTCTATAACTGCTTTATATACAGTTTTGATGGAAGGCGATGATATTTCCGATCCTATTGTAGATACTGTGCGTGGTATTGTTGACGGACACGTTTTCTTATCAAGAAAAGTTGCGGAAAGTAATCATTATCCTGCAATTGACGTTTTGGGTAGTATTTCAAGGCTTATGTCTGCAATTGCAGTTCCAGAGCATAAGGAAGCTGCGGCTAAGATGAGAAAAATTCTTGCAATGTACAGAGAAAATAAAGATTTGATTGATGTAGGTATGTACCAGCCAGGGTCTAATCCTAAGCTTGATACTGCAATTGAGATGATGCCTCAGGTTAATGCATTTTTGCAGCAGAGAACTTCTGATAGTGTTAATATGGAAACTACTATTCAAACATTGATTGATATGATGCGTGGGGTTGATATTTAAGGAAGCTTTTTAAAATAATCAGGGTCAGTTAATGCGTATTTTGCACAACCTTGTCCATTATAATAGAAGGATGGTTCGTCTTTTATCTCTTCATCGGGTACACTACCCTGACATATTCCTGCAGAAGGTATAAGTTTTTCATTTTTTAAATCAAACATAAACAGGTCGTGACCAAGACGGTTTGGTTTTTTATGTACACCGTTAATATCAACGGAAATGTAAATTATCCCTCCTCCTGGGTTTTCTATCAATATAAGCATACCGTTTGTTAAAACAAATTGTCCGTCATTAAGGCTGCCTTGATGAAGTGTTAAGGTATTTGAATAATCTTTATATGTTGGTGTATTTTGAGGACAATTATAACTTTCTTTTTCATTTTGAAATGTTCCGCAATCTTTTGCATTTGGGAAGTATTTTATAAACACAGGTTGGAATTCGTTAGCACCATAATCTGCAGGATTTGTAGAAATTCCGTCCGCTTTCATTCTTTCGACCGCTTGAGATATTAGTGAATATGCAGTTTTAAATCTGGTCCTCATCTCTATAGCTTTATGATTTGCTATTAGATTTGGTAAAGTTAGTGCTGCAACAACTCCAATAATTCCCAACGTAATTAAAACTTCAGCTAAAGTGAAAGCAACGACTGCAGATTGCGAAAAATGGCACTGCTCCTGACAACAACGTAAGCTTAACTTTTTAGTTGGTTGTCGTTCGACTATTACTTCGTTTATGCCTCTGCTAGCATTGCGGGGGGGGGCACGAATTTACAGCTATATCAAACATTTTAGGCTCCTTTTTCTGTTATTTTTATTATTTACTATTTTTTTTATTTTGTCAATGTAATTTTGTGGTAAAATATTTGCGGAGGAAAAGACAAATGGTACTACCACAGAATTTTGGAATTGCAATGCTGATTACCCTATTTGCAGGATTAACTACTGCAATCGGTGGTGCTATTGCTTTTATGGTTAAAAAAGACAATTTGAAAGTGCTTTCTGTAGGGCTTGGTTTTTCTGCGGGAGTTATGATTTTTCTTTCATTTACCGATATTATTCCTGAAGCAGGTGAAATGCTTGCTAAGAATTTTCCAAATAATCACGAATGGTTAGTATTTGCAGGTTTTATAGTCGGTATAATAGTCGCAATTTTAATTGATTATTTTTTGCCGGATCATATCGACCCTGATGAACTTTTGGAGCCTGATGCTCCTTGCAAGCATCATCATAAAATTAAGCGTGCAGGATTAATCACTGCAATTGCCATATGTGTACACAATTTTCCTGAGGGGATGGCTACTTTTTTGACTACAACTCAAAATGTTACTCTGGGGTTATCTGTGGGCATGGCTATTGCTATTCATAATATTCCGGAAGGTATTGCGGTTGCTTTGCCTATATATCATGTTACGGGGAAAAGACGTTACGCAATGTTATATGCAGCTTTATCCGGAATTACAGAGCCTTTAGGTGCATTAATTGGTATGTTCTTGTTTAGCCTGTTTGTGCCTCAAATTCTTGTAGGTATTTTATTGGCTGCTGTTGCTGGTATTATGATTTATCTTTCATTTGATACATTGCTTCCACTTGCAAGAGAGTATGGTAATTGGCATTTATCTATGATTGGTATTGTTTCGGGAATGCTGTTTATTTGGGTAGGATTAATTTTATTAGGCGGTTAAAGCGGGAGAATTAAGTTGTCAAATTTATCTAATCTTTTTGATATTGGTAGAAATTTATATGCTATGCCTTCTTACAAGTCAAATTCCGGTAAGGCTTTAATTCCGCTGCGATACTTTTTTGAATTAACATACAGATGTAATCTTCAATGTCCGTATTGTTATGTGGGATGTGAAAGGAACAAGGAAGAATTAACAACTGATGAATGGTTCAGAGTTATAGAACAGATACCTTTTTATTCTTTTGTTACTCT
>JBKUMA010000186.1:0-3807 GCA_046955055.1 Candidatus Gastranaerophilaceae bacterium | reverse complement strand
TCCCAAAACGACCGGTTATAAATCAAAAACCTGTTTCAGGTGCTGAATTTTTAGAATACGGAAATTCAAATGTACAAAAAAATGAACCGCAGCAGCAATCTCCACAAGAAATTAAACATGAAAAAGATGATAAATTGAAAAATATGTCTTTTGTTTTCGAAACTGAGGAAGCAGAATTAGCGTTTATGAATAAAATCGCTCATTCAATAAATAATTTTATTGATAAAAAGACTCAAAAAGAAAAAGAACAAGCGGAAATCAAAAAATTATCACTATTAGAATTATTAAATCTGGCAAAACAGAAAGAACAGAATTATGAATATAAGAAAGTTGTAATAATATATCAAAGAGCACTGGAATTTGATACAGATGATGACTATTACACATTCCTGCCAAACATTTATACTAAATTGGCAAATGCTTATAAAAATTTGTCAGACTGGTTCAATGCACTCAAATACTATGAACTTGCACACGATTTTTACAAATCTACAGGTGACATAGAAAAAGTTAACGAAATCAAATTTGAAACCGCAAATATTTATTATATTACATTCAAAAGAGAAGAATCTAAAAAAATACTTGATGAAATCCTTCAAAGCGGAACTGTTAGTATAAACTTAGAAATCAAAATATATATTCTTCTTGCTGATTTATGCGATAAAAAATCTGATTTAAACGTAATAAACAGCTATTACAAAAATGCGGCAGAAATTGCTGACAATACTGTAGAGAAACCGGTTTTATCAGAATTATATTTTAAATATGCGTTAATTTTGGACGAAAAAGAAGAAACAGAACAGGCTGTAAAATATTACAAAAAATGTATTGAAATTGATTCTAATCCTAAAATAAATACCTGCCTTTCTTCCGCTTTAACTAATATTGCAGCAATTTATGATGAATCAGACAAACCAGAATATGCGGCAAAGTATTTGATTGAAAGCCTTAAAGCCGATGAAACTACCTTAAATTATAACGGCATTTACATATCTTCGATGAAACTTGCAGAAATTTATGCAAGACGAAATCCTGAAAAATGCCTAGAATACCTTAAACGTGCAAAAACTTGTGCATTAGAATTAAATGAATCTTTCTATATAGCTTCTGCAGATATTGCACTCGGTGATTACTATTACAACAAAAAAGAGAATGAACAGGCCTTGAAGCACTACACAAATGCTCACAAACTTGCACAAAAAGATTTCAGCAAAGATAATATTGCTAAAATAGAAATTAGAATTAACGATATAAAAATTCGCATCGGAGAAGAAAGATTTAACATATTAATAAAAGAGATGAATTATGCAAAATAAAGAATACTACATAAAGGATATAGATACATTTTTAGAACAAAATTCAAAAATAAATTTAATATCAAAGAACGATGAGAAATATCTGTGGGAAAAACATATTTTTGACAGTTTATCCATAGAAAAATTTTTCAATAAATATAATGACTATGGTAAAAAGCTTCTTGATATAGGTACAGGCGGCGGTTTTCCTTCCGTACCTATTGCAATAACTTATGAAAATATTGACGTTTATGCCCTTGACAGCATCAGAAAAAAAATAAATGCAGTCACTGCAATCAAAGAAAAATTAAACATTAAAAATCTTCATCCAATATGTGACAGGGCTGAAAATTTAGTAAACGATTTAAAATTTGATATTATAACATCACGTGCAGTTGCACCATTAAAAACCATTACAGCTTATGCGATGCCGCTACTAAAAGCAAACGGATATTTTATTGCATACAAATCTTTAAAGGCAAAAGAGGAGATTGATGAAGCAAAATCTACCTTAAAAAAATTCAATTCTAAAGTCATAGAAACAATTGAATATGACCTGCCTTTAGAAGAAAATCATACCCGAAATTTAATTGTAATTAAGAAGTTATAATATTAATTGTTCCAAGGATAGTTATCAGGAATTTGCCACCATTAGAATACACTCGTTCCTCCAGCTTCCTTTCCATCCATCATAAACACACCGCAAGCTCTTGATACTTGATTAAATAATTTATCAATTTCAATCCTTTCGTGAGGTCCACCTCCACTTTGATATGAGCCCAAATAAAGTTTAGTAGGTATTTTACGGTTATTAGGAAAAATACTCGGGACTGTTGCTATAGTATGCAAAAAGAATGAGAAAACATCTCTCCCCATAGTGTTTTTACCTTTTGAGCCATTAATATCAACAGCAAAAGTTTTAAAAGCTAAATTATCAGATCCGGTATAAATAAAAACCATTCCGTTAGGTAAAACCCAACTTATCGGATACCCATCACATCTGACTTTTGCCAAGCTGTAAAACCCATAGAAATTATCTGTCTTTATACATTTAGTATCTTCACAGACTTTAATAACCTGCATATACGGAATTATGTATTTTTTACAAAATTCAACAGGTGTAAGTGAATAATCCCAGTTATCGAAATCTCCATTCTCAGCCACAGAGCGATTTAGTGCCTGAGAAAATATTGAATAAGCGGTTTTTACCCCTTCAACAGTTTTCTGTTTTTCATATTTTGTTATTACGCTTGGTAAAGTCAATGCAGCAACAATGCCAATTATGCCTAGGGTGATTAAAACCTCTGCAAGAGTAAAACCATTAAACAGACTTAGGAGCTTTAAATTTTTGCCCCCCCCCCGCAACCGTAGCCGCTTGACCCAATACATTGTGCCGGTGTTGCATTAACGCTATGATTCTTGTCATTTGAGTTTTGCATAAAATTAACTAACTTTGCATTTAATGATTTTTTCATACTTCTTGCTCCTTTTCGATAATTATTATAACATATTTTTGAAATTCATGCTATTTTAAGATTACATTTATTAACAATTAATAGATATTTTATTTAATTTTAAATACAATATTGACTATATAACGGAAAGGAATAAGGATGGAATTTATTTTAGATATATTATACATTTATGTAGCTTTATACTCAGTCTATTTCTTGGCTTTAGCTATTAGAAACTTGAATGACAGACCTTTCAAAATCGAAAAAAGATATTCTGAATATGAAGAAAAAGATAATTTAGCTGTTGTGGTTTATGCTCACAACAATAAAAGTACGTTAGCAAATCTGGTTAATGAGATTAAAATGCAAAATTATCCTATTGATAATTTTAAAGTTTTTGTAATTCTCGACAACTGCCAAGACGGCTCAGAACAGCTTTTTGAAAGAGAAACTCCTCTTTTTAATGTTATTAATATTAAAGATGTGGGAACTGTTGGCAAAGATCAAGCTATAGCAATTCTTTTGGAAAGACTCTGTAAAGACCAGACTATTGACTCTTACGTATTTATAGACGCTGATAGAAGCATTCCTGCTGACTTTTTATCAACTGTTAATGCCGGACTTGTCGAAAACAGTGTTCTTAGCGGTGAGACTTTAATGGTTACCGACAACTTGGGACCTGTTGACAAGATTAAAGCTGCTTACCAAAAATACCATATGAACTTTTTGAGAAAAGCTCGTTCTTTATTCGGCTTGGCTGCACGTGCTGATTCAGGTGTATTTATTATAAAAAAAGATATTGTGGACGAAATAGGCTCTGTTGATTTTAAAGATATTAACTCTGAACTTAAATACAGTATGCTGCTTTCAAAAATAAAATTCCCTTGCACTTACAATCCTAATATTCAAACATTTGTTGATACAGCAAATTATGAATTTAAAAAGCCGAGATTGTCTGCAAGATTGGATTTATTTAAAAATTGTTTTACGCAAATATGGACCAAAAACTTTGTATTTGCTGAACACACATTATCACTTTTATATCCTAACATATGGCT
>JBKUMA010000185.1:0-3815 GCA_046955055.1 Candidatus Gastranaerophilaceae bacterium | reverse complement strand
ATCTTGCAGAAAAACCTGTAAAACTGGATACATTAAAATACAACAATATTGTAAATAATGAAGAATTGACATGGCAGCAGAAATACCAAAAATATCTTGATGCTACAGCACAGCCTGTATCAAGAGGAGATAAAAAAGGCAATTACACATTTATAAAACAGCCTGCTCCAATTGAAGAAAAACGTCAAAGTCTTGAACAAATGTTCACAGAAATGGCTGAAGCTCAAGAAGATTCTATCATGCCTGAAATCGTAGAAATTCACAACGAAGAAGACAAAATCAAAGAAGAACTTCATAACACTGTTAAATTTAAATCATTTGCACAAAATAACGCAATGACAAATGACTTAAATATGTCACGTCGTAATAAAGTAAAAAGCAGATTTAAAAAATACGACATTCCAAAAGCAAAAAAAGTTCAAAAAAATGTTGACTTAGGAAACTCGTTACTTCACTCCAATCCGAGAAAACTTGAAAATGCGGAATTAAATGTCTCCGATATCAAAGGAAAAGGTATTGAAGTTGATCCTAACGATTACGTAATGTCATCTGTTGAAGAATTTTTCTCACTGCTTGACAAGGAACAACAAGCAAAAGAAGAAGCTGCAAAAATAACTAATCCTGTAGCTTCAAGTTTGTCACAGATTAAACCTTCAATCAAAATGAAAAAGGAACCTGCATCTCCTGCTTCAAAATCAATGACAACTAATCCTATAGCAAAACTGAGAGCAGAAACAAAAGATTCATACCTTAACGGTTTAATCGTAAAATCAGGCTTCAATATTGACGAAAACAAAGGTTTTTACGTTGTAAGCCTTGACGGCACTTCCGCATTAATAGGCAGAATAAAAGACGAAGTATTTGTCTTGAAAAAATTCGATAATACAATTGATAAGCCTTTACAGGTAAGACATGATAAAGATAATGTTTATATGGTAAAAGCAGCCGATTTCAAATCTCTTGTTGAAGTAAACGAAGACAAAATGGGCGTCTTAATTGAATTATAAAAAATATTATTTTAAGTAGAGAGTACACAAAATGAAATTTAACTGCCATACCAAACTTGATTTAGAATCTATTTCAAAAAGATTATTAATCACATTGTTATTAAGTTTCATATTCCTTTCAGGCTGCACACCAAAGGATACAAGAACTGTAATCCAGTTTGCAAGTTGGGGGTCAAAATCTGAAACAGACATTCTCAAGCCTATAATAAATGACTTTGAAAATAAAAACCCTGACATAAAAATAGATTTTATGCATATCCCGCAAAATTATTTTCAAAAAATACACCTTTTGTTTGCCTCAAATACAGCCCCAGATGTAATATTTATAAATAACCTGTATTTACCGATTTATGCAAACGCAGGACTGCTAAAAGAATTTCCTCAAAATTCTGAACTTGTAAAAGAAAACGATTACTACAGCAATGCTCTTAAAACGTTAAGTTATAAAGGCAAGTTATACGCAGTTCCTCGTGATGTATCAAATTTGGTAATCTATTATAACAAAGATATTTTCGACAAAAAGAATGTTCCCTACCCTAAAAACAATTGGGATTTCAATGATTTTTTAAATACTTCAAAAGCCTTAACTGATAAAAACACATTCGGTATAAGCTTTGAAGAAGACAGCCTTTTCTACTTGCCATATATGATGAGTGAAGGCGGTGGAATTCTTTCTGATGACTTGCAGCAAGAAATAACAAATACGCAGCAAAGCAAAAAAGGTCTTAACTTTTATGCTGATTTACGAAAAAAGTACCACACAGCACCTTTAAAAGAAGAAAGTGCAAGTGCAACAATGGCTCAAATGTTTTTACAGGAAAAACTTGCTATGCACTTATCAGGACGCTGGCTCACACCAAAATATAGGGAAGAAGCAAAATTCAATTGGGATATTGCACCGTTTCCCAAAGGTGACAAAGGTAGCGTCGTTCCAATGGATGCATCAGGTTGGGCTATTTCAAAATCAAGTAAACACCCACAAGAAGCAGAAAAATTTATCGAATTTTTATCATCAAAAGATAGTATTGAAAAATTTACCCAAAGCGGACTAATTGTACCTGCAAGAAAAGATGTAGCAAACTCAAAATATTTTCTTGACAATAAATCTCCTAAAAATGCAAAAGTTTTTCTGAAGATTATTGAAACATCAAAACCAACACCAGTATCAATCAACTACAAAGAAACTGTTGATAAACTCAATGAAAAACTGGAATATTTATTCAATTAAGATTGACATTTGAAACAAAAAAGTAAATAATAAGAATATGAGATTTGGAGTTAAGACTGCATTGAAACACGCAGAATTTTCGTGCGTACACGGTTTTACCTTGGCCGAAGTACTTATTACTCTCGGCATAATAGGTGTTGTTGCTGCAATGACTTTACCTTCTGTCATAAATGACGCAAAAGATAAAGCCGTAATCTCACAACTTAAAAAAGAATACTCTGTTCTTTCTCAAGCATTACTAAGGGCAAAAAATGAACACGAAGACTATGTTTATTGGAATATAGTCGACTATGATATGACATCAACCACAGAAATTTTCACATATATAAAACCATATTTAAAAATAGTAAAAGAATGCCCGAACCAAACTATGGGATGCTGGCATCAGGTAACAAGCCTAAAGGATGCCAATATCCATAATGCAGCAGGAATGGGAGATTCCGTATACAATTTTATTCTTGCAGATGGAGCAAGAGTATCAATGAATATCTACTCAAGTGATAGTGACAGAACCATGTACGGTGTAACTGAATATGCATTGAGTCCGTTTATAGGTTTTTGGGTTGACGTTAACGGAAGCAAAAAACCAAACAAACTTGGACGTGATGTATTTTTGTTCATATTAACAACAAAGGGTCTTTTACCGGCAGGAACAGATAATGAAAGCTCTGACTGTAAAGTTGGTGATTTCGGTTATACCTGTGCCGCAAAAGTTTTAAATGAAGGTAAGATTGACTATTAAAAAATCAAATTTATGCTAAAATGACAATATGAAAGAATATGATTTTTATATAGTCCCAACTCCTATAGGAAACCTTCAAGACATCACACTGAGAGCGATAGAAACGCTAAAATCTGTGGATATAATTGCTTGTGAAGATATGCGGATAACCCAAAAACTTCTTAATCACTTTGATATAAAAACAAAATGCATTTCATATCACAAATTTAATGAATCAGAGCGTGTTGCAGGTATCATAGAAATATTAAAATCAGGCAAAAAGATGGCTATAGTATCTGATGCAGGCACACCATTGTTTTGTGACCCAGGTGCTGTGTTAGTAAAAGAGCTGAGAAAACATAATATAAAAATCACATCACTTGCGGGTCCTAATGCCGTTGCTACTTTCTTGTCCCAAATCTCAAGAGAAGACGAAGACTTTGTATTTGCAGGTTTCTTACCAAAAACAAAAATACAAATAGAAAAGATTTTAACAAAATATAAATCAACAGATTTAGTTTTTTATGACTCACCGAACAGAATTCTAAACACACTTGAAATAATAAAAGAATTTAATCCTGACTCAAAAGTAGCTGTTGGCAGAGAATTAACAAAAGTATTTGAAGAAATAATAATTGACAATGTTGATAATGTCATAAACTATTTCAAAAATAATATTTTGAAAGGGGAAATTGTGGGCCTTGTTTTTCGAGACAAATCATCACAAAGTGACATCGATATTGAATCAAAAATAAAAACTTTACAAAACAAAAATTTCAAAGCAAAAGAGATATCTGTCATTTTATCGGAGCTATATAACTTAAATAAAAATGAAATATATAAAAGAATATTAGAAATG
>JBKUMA010000184.1:0-3858 GCA_046955055.1 Candidatus Gastranaerophilaceae bacterium | reverse complement strand
ATTTTAAACATAACTAAATGCCAAGGTAAAACTATTAAAAAGAACAAAACAAAACCAACAAGAAAATACTGAGGTTTAAAAATTTCTTTGAACTTTTTATTAGCAAGCGTTACAAAAAACATTGTTCCAAACGGTACTACAAAACCCGGTATACCCTTTGCCATTACAGCCAAACCAGAGAATATATAAAAAATCCACCAGAAATATTTTTTGTTTTTATCTTGAACAAATTGTGTTAATAGACCAAACATTACTGAAAAGCCAATACAAGTTGAAACAACAATATCAAGGATAGCAAATTTTGCCAGAATAACGAATTCTAAACTTGTTGCAAGAACTAATGCTGAAACTATACCATAATTTCTTGAAACAATTTTTTTACCAGTAAAATATACCAACAAAGTTGAAAGAGTACCGTACAATGCAACCGGGAAACGAGCTGTAAATTCATTTACCTTGCCAAAAATTGCAAACGATAAACACTCTCCCCAAAAATATAACGGAGGTTTTTCAAAAAAGTAATCACCGTTTAAATAAAGAGTTAAAAAATCTTTTGTGTGAAACATATCTCTGGACATTGCAACATATCTGGTTTCATCAACATCCATTAATGCGTAATTTCCAATATTATGGAAAAATATAAAATAACAAATTATACATAAACCTAAAACAGTGAAAAAATCAGCGTGTTTTTTAATAAAATCAATACTTCTTTCCAAATTCATAATATACTCCCTAATCTTATAATGTTAATATTATCAAAAAAATAAAATTATTAATATATGTTTTTTTGTAATATAATAATTCTTCAATGAGGGAGTTATTGATATGAAACAAAAAGCAAATAAAGAATTAGAAAAATTATTAAACGGCAACCGTAACTTTGTTAACGGAACACCAACTTTAAAAAACATGTCATTGCAAACTTTGCAGGAACACGCTTTTCATCAGGCTCCGTATGCCTGTGTTCTAACATGTTCTGATTCAAGAGTCGCACCAGAAATAATTTTTGACTGCGGAATTGGTGAGCTCTTTGTCGTTAGAGTAGCCGGAATGACAACAGGACCAAATATTATTGAAAGTGTTGAATATGCAGTTAAAGGACTAAACATTCCGCTTCTTATACTACTTGGACATGATGACTGCGGTGTTATGAAATATGCAAACAAAAATTATCCGCAAGAACCTGAAAACTTTAAATCACTTATGGGGTGTGTATACCCCGTATTTAACGGAAATAATGATTACAAAGAACACGCTGATATAGTTGCAAGAAAACACACTCATTTAGTAGAAAAAGTTCTTCTTGAAAGATCTGAAATAATACGAAATGCAGTTGAAAACGACAGACTTGTCATAGCAAATTGCCACTTTGATCATTCAACAGGACTTGTAGATTTAATAGATTAAAACATTAAAAAAGCCCCGAATTTCGGGGCTTTAAATTTATTAAACCAAACCAATAGATTTATGTTTTTCATATATCTGTTCAACAAGAACGTCAAGTTTTTCACAATCTTCTTGTCTTGGTTTACCTTTAACCAACACTGGTTCAATAATATCAAGTTTCAAATTAGACAACATTTCGCCTAATTTACCGAATAAATTACCGCCCCATCCGTAAGAACCGATAAATGAAGCAAATCTTGCTTTCGGTCTAAGAACACCTGCTAAATATGCAACATTAGCAGCCATAGGGTGAGGACCGGCAAGAACCATTGAGCTACCCAATACAATTGTCGCAGCATCTACAAGTCCCATTGCCAAATCGCCTAAATCACCGTCAACAATATCAAACTTCATTGTTTGAATGCCTTTTTCTTTAAGCTGTTTTGCAACATAATCTATCATTTCTTCTGTGCTTCCATACATAGAAACGTATGGTAAAAGCACAAGATTTTTGCATTCATCTGCAGTCCATTCTTCATAAGCATCAAGGATGAAAGAAGGATTTTTGTAAACAGGACCATGACTTGGCAAAATCATTTCCGGTTTAATTTCTTCTTTAATCATTTTTGTATACTTTTTGCACATAGCTCTGAACGGCATCATAATTTCTGCATAATATCTTTTTGCACTTCTGCATAACAAATCATTTTCAGAAGCAAATACATTTTCAAAAGTGAAGTGTGCACCTAAGAAATCACAAGTACAAAGAATATTATCTTCAACGATATAAGTAAACATAGTGTCAGGCCAGTGTACGCCAGGTGCAAAAATAAACCTTAATGTTTTATCTCCCAATGACAATTCTTCTTTATCAGCAATAACTTTAATTTTATCATCAGAAACATGGAGCATTTCTTTAATATTTTCAGCACATTTAGGGTTAGTCACTACAATTGCGTTAGGGTATTTTTCCAACAATCTAGGAATAGAACCTGAGTGGTCTTGTTCTCCGTGGTTAGCAATAATATAGTCTACTTTTCCTACTTGGTTTTCATCTAACCTTTTTACATATTCAGCAGTTTTTGGAGGGTACATTGTATCGATAATAGCTGTTTTTTCACTTCCTTTAACAAGGTATGAATTATAGCTTGTACCGTGTTCCAAAGGGATAAGTTCATCAAAAATTCTTCTGTCACAGTCATTCAGACCGCAATAAAATACATTGTTTTTAATTTCTTGAAATTTCATTAGTTTCTCCTTGTATATTTATAATATTAATTTGGTTTACGAAAAAAGAATACATCCTCATTCATGCAAAGAGGACAAAAATCAGGTTTTTCTTTCTGAGTAAAAAACGCACCGCAGGCAGAACATACCCAGTTGTAATTTCCATCTTTATCAGGGGTAACTTCGTTATCTCTTATTGATAGAATAAGTTTTTTGAAAACTTCTTCATGTTGTTTTTCTATTTTTGCTACATGCCTGAAAAGCTCGGCAATATGAGAAAAGCCTTCATTTTCAGCTTTTAGGGCAAAACTTTCATACATATTGACCCTTTGATTAATTTCATCATTAACAGATTCTTCTAGATTTGTAAGTGTATGAGGAAACTCTCCATTATTAAGCCATCTGAACCAGATTTTTGCATGCTCTTTTTCGTTATTAGCAGTTTCTTCAAATACTTTACTTATATAATCATACCCCTCTTTCTTTGCAATCAAAGAATAAAAGGTGTACTTATTTCTTGCTTTTGACTCTCCGGCAAAAGCAGCCATAAGATTTTTTTCGGTTTCAGTGCCTTTCAAATCTGCCATACACTCTCCTTATGTTTGTAACTATAATATTAAAACATAAAAATAAGGCTTTGCATAAAATGTTTTGCAAAGCCTTATTATATAATCTAATAGTTTTTAGCCTTCATATAGAAGTATGCTTTTGGATGTTTACACACTGGACAAAGCTCTATTGCTTTTTCTCCTTCATAAGAGTGTCCGCAGTTGGAACATTCCCAGGTAACCTTTTCGCTTTTATCAAAGACTTCGCCGTTTTGAATATTAGCAAGAAGTTTTCTATATCTTTCTTCGTGGTCTTTTTCAATTTGTCCCACAAGTGTAAATAAAGCTGCTAAAGTATCAAAGCCTTCTTCTTGTGCGTCTTTTGCGAATTGAGCGTACATATCTGTCCACTCATAATTTTCACCTTCAGCCGCATCTTGAAGGTTTTTGATTGTTTCAGGAATTGCTCCGTCATGTAAATATTTAAACCAGATCTTTGCGTGTTCTTTTTCATTGTTCGCTGTTTCTTCAAAGATTTTGCTTATTTGGACAAAACCTTCTTTTTTAGCCTGTGATGCGTAATAAGTATATTTATTACGTGCTTGAGATTCACCAGCAAAAGCTGCAAGCAGATTTTGCTCCGTCTTGGTTCCTTTTAATTCAGGCATAACGCCTCCTTTACATCTTCTTATAC
>JBKUMA010000183.1:0-3861 GCA_046955055.1 Candidatus Gastranaerophilaceae bacterium | reverse complement strand
CCCTAAGTATGAATGGTATAAAAACTTGTGGTACAGAATGGGCGGTATTTCAGAATCTAAGAAATCAGATAACGCCAACAACTACAAAGAATTAGATAACACCAAAATGTATAGTTCTGAATGGCTTCAATTTGCTTTGGAACAAGGTATTTTAACTCTTGAACAAGTTAATTACTCAGAAGACGGTTCAGCTGAATATCCTAATATTGGATTTCGTGATTGGATTTCAATTCAATATAAAAACTCTTCTGATATAACTTCACAACAAAATGAAGCTGCAATTACCAAAGCAGAAGTTAAATATAAAGAAGCTATGAATGATATTGAACAAAAGGATAAAAAGTTTGATCAGGATTTGAAAAAACTTGATTCAATTCATAACGCTCTACAAACCGAATATGATTCATTAAAAAGCGTTATTGAAAAGAATGTTGAACGTTCATTCAAGGCATTTTCTTAACTGTTGTAAGCTTCGAAAAATGTTCTTAAAAGTTCTTGTCCCTTTATCAATGTTTTGTAATCAAGGTATTCATTTTTTGAGTGCATATTGCAGACTGTAGCAAGTCCCACAAGATACGGTACAAATTTTTCACCTTGAGCGTTCTTTTCGTTAGCGTAAATATGAGTTTCAGCACCTGCGTGAAAAGTTGTAATATTAGGTTCAACACCTGCTTTTTTTGCAGCTGCTTCAAATAGAATAGGAATATATTCATCATCAACTTTTTCAAAAGGAGGAAGATGTTCTTCAAAAGTTATTTCTGCTTTAGCAATTCCTTCATATTCTTTGTTAAATTCATCAACTTCAAGAATCA
The DNA here is from genome assembly GCA_046955055.1 of Candidatus Gastranaerophilaceae bacterium. Taxonomy (GTDB): domain Bacteria; phylum Cyanobacteriota; class Vampirovibrionia; order Gastranaerophilales; family Gastranaerophilaceae; genus JBKUMA01. The sequence continues at coordinate 3,049 of JBKUMA010000183.1, read as the reverse complement.
TTCTGTTTTTTAATTCTTCTTCAACTTCTCTGCTTGAACTTCTTATTGAATAGCTTACCTCTGCATCGGTATTGATTATGTTAGTAACATTAATATCACCGGCACAAATTCCGCCTATATTACAAGAGGTAACAACTCTGCCGCCTTCGGAATGATAAACTCCTTGAGGTAGATTTGAAATGATGTCTGCAATAAGTTTTGCTGCATTTTCACGCTCGGAATCTGCAATATCAATTCCTGAATGTCCGCCTTTAAAAGAATGTACTTTTATTTTGGCAAGAGTATAGCTTGCACCTGCAACTTCAAGCTGCCCAAGTGTATCGCTGTCGCATACAAGAACGTATTTGGAATTAATTTTATTGAATTCAACGTGTCTTATTCCTGACATACCGGATTCTTCATCTCTTGTGAACATAAGTTCAAGACCGCCGTGTTTCATATCGGAATTTGCAATTTGTTTTGCGAGAAATAATGCATTAGCAACGCCTGCTTTATCATCAGCACCTAAAGTTCTTCCCTCTGCACGAATAAAGTCACCGTCAAGATATGTTTTTACAGGGCTGTCATCTCCTATAACATCCATATGTGATGAAAGTAAAAGCGGTTGTTTTGTATTGTCAGTTGCAGGGATATTAATATATACATTATTGTAACTATCAAACTTACAAAAAATGCCTGACTTGTCGCAATAATTTTTTATCCAATTTGCAACTTTTTCTTCATGTAAAGATGGAGAAGGTATTTCAGCAAGGGTGCAAAACAAATCAACTAGCTCATTTTCTCTTCTTATATTATTTAAATCCATAATATTAACTCCATATTATATTGCATAAATAATAATAACACATTTGTATGATATAGCAACTCTTTTTTATTTAATATCTACAACGCTTATACCGTCACCACCTTCACCGTCTTTACCGGCTCTAAAGCTTGCTACATAAGGAGAAGTAGATAAAAAATCCCTTACAGCGGTTTTTAGTGCACCAGTTCCGTGACCGTGAATAATATTTACAGGTGAAATATTTGATAAACTTGCTTTATCAAGATAAAATTCAAGACTGTCAAGTGCATCTTCTACCCTGTAACCTCTTAAATCCAGCGTGTTTGAAAGACTTGTTTTCTTTAATTCAAAGCTGTTGAAGCTGTTTGGTCTGTATACTGTTTCTCTTTTTTCATAAGATTTGTCATATGGTGCGAGTTTATCAGCTTTTATTTTTGTTTTAAAATTCCCCATTTGTACAAAAATATTGTTGTTTTTGTCAGTCAAAGAAAGAATTGTTACAGGCTGATTAATTTCTTTCAGTATTAATTTATCGTTAATTTGGACATTTTCCCACTCAACTTTTTTGTACTCTTGTTTTTCGTCAAATTCTGACAATTTCCCTCTGAACTTTTGGTCAATTTGTGCAAGTCTAGCATAGGAACGTCTGGCAATTTTTTCAGATTTTTCTCTTCTTAATTCATCTAGAATATCTTTTATTTCTGCTTTAACAGACAAAAGTTCATAGTCAAATTTTTCTTTAATTTGTTTTACAGTTTTTTTCTTATCTTTTTTTATGTTTTGCAGATTTTCTTCAAATTCTGATTTTATAATTTCAGATTCTTCTTTTATTTGTTCAGCCTCTTGAAGGTTTTGTGCAAGTTTGGCTTGAGTTTCTTGAAGTTTTTCTACTACAATAATTGATGGGTCTTTTTGTGAAATAATAATATTTTTAGCTTTTTCTGTAATTTCTTTATCAAGTCCTAAGTTTGCAGAAATCGATATTGCATTGCTTAAACCAGGGATACCTATTAGTAATTTGTAAGTTGGCTTTAAGGTTTCAGTATTAAATTCTACAGAAGCATTTTTGAAATAAGGATTAGTATATTCAAGAGCCTTCAATTCGCCGTAGTGTGTGGTGATTGTGGAATATACTTCTTTTTGTGCAAGTTTCTCTAAAATAACCTGTGCAAGTACGGCACCTTCGACAGGGTCGGTTCCTGCACAAATTTCATCAAGGAGTACAAAAGTATTATTGTCGCTTTTTTGAAGAATATCAATAATATTTGTCATATGTGATGAAAATGTGGAAAGGTTTTGCAAAATACTTTGATCGTCACCAATATCAGATAATATTTTTTCAAAAGGATAAACTTTTGCCATTGTGCAAGGCAGGAAAAATCCGGCTTTTGCCATAAGAATAAATAGACCAATAGTTTTTAATGTAACGGTTTTGCCACCTGTATTTGAGCCAGTTATTATTATTGATTTGTAATCTTTTCCTATTTCAAAATTATTTTCAACAACATTTTCGACATTACCTATCAAAAGAGGATGTTTCATATTTTCAAATTCAATAATTTTTTTGTCACTAATCTCAGGTTCAATGGCTCCTATCCTTATTGCATATCTGGCTTTTGCAAAATGAAAGTCAATTTCTGCAAGAATATTTTCACTAAGTGCAATCTGTTCTATTTTATCTCTTACAAGGGATGTTAAACTTACTAATATTCTTACAAGCTCTGCATGAATATTAGATTTAATTTCACGAATTTTGTTATTCATATGAACAATCTGTTGGGGTTCTATATAAAAAGTTTTGTTTGTGGCAGAAACATCATGGACAATTCCGGGCACTTTGCTTTTAGAAGATGCCATAACTTGAAAAACAATTCTGTCATCACGTGTTGTGAATATATTTTCTTGTAAGTGTTTAGAAAAATCAGGAGAATTTAAAAGTTCTGAAACCTTGGTTTTTAAATTTTTTTCATTATCTCTAAGTGCAGCATAAAGCCCTTTTAATTCAGGAGTTGCGTCTTGTCTGATATTTAGGTTTTCGTCAAATGTTGAAAAAATTGTATCTTCTAATTCTTTTTCCGAAATTAAATTTTTAGATAATTCTTTTAACAAAGATACTTCTTCATTGTTTAAAAAATTTTTTACTAAACGTGATGAGCGTAAAGTTTTTGCTGTGTCCGCTAACTCTTCTTCTGACAAATAACCAGTTAACATTGCATTTTGTATCTTTTTAATATCTGTAACGTATCCAACTGGCAATTCAGAAGG
>JBKUMA010000182.1:0-3867 GCA_046955055.1 Candidatus Gastranaerophilaceae bacterium | reverse complement strand
CTGACATTAAGCATGTATTTTAACCACAACATATGCATAATATCATCAGGTATTTTGTAATTTATTCCGACATTTTCAAAATATTTTTTGACCCTTTTTACATTATCAAAATCATCCGAATTTTCAGAGCCGTAAACAATTGTATTTACGTCATCATGAACTACGTTCCTACCTGTTCTTATAGCACTGTGACCTATAAAATATGAATATAACAATTTTTCTCTGCCATATACAGAAGCAATAATTTTTTCACTTGTTACACCGTTTAGCAGTGACAAAATTACTGTATCATTGTGGACAAAATTCTTAATATTTTTTATAGCGTCATCCAACCCGTCAAATTTTGTAGCTATAATAATTAAATCAGCCTTAAAACTTGTTTCTGACGGTAAAACATAATTGAAATGCAGTTCTTTACCATTGAAAACAATAGGATTTTCCGTATATCTTTTCATACGATTTTCATCAACTAAAACTCTAAGACTATCAGAATTAAAATTTTGGATTTTATCGGCATAAATGCTTCCAACGGCTCCAATACCGCAAATTAAAACATTTTCTATATCTCTCATAAGTGTTATTTTAACACGTATCAAAATATTTTTGTTGATTCTTTATAAATATTTAATGCTTGTTTGTTAAAAATTGTACATATGGATAATAACCTTGGCAATTCTTTGTAAAAAAAATACTTTATAAATACATAGTAGTGTAGTGCAATAAAGTAGTGTGAAAATCGTAGATGGGAATTGAAATCTCCAGACCGCTTGGTGTGGGCGGAATTAGTTCTAATATTGGTATTAACCGGAATAATTACAACATAAATTTCGGTAATACTTTGCCTGAAGATACCTTTCAAAGAACAGGTATTGATAGATTTACGACTGAAAATGCTATTAAAAAAATGATTGTTGCTAATCCCAAAATTAAGAATATGATAAAAGATGTTAATGCCCCGTTAACTTTGAATATGGAAGAATTAAGAGATTTATTGAAAAACCACGCTTCTGATACAAAAAACATTGCAATGGGCATTGCGGACAATCTTCCATTTTCCCTTAAAAACAAAGTCAATACAAAATCACTGCAAGAGGCTGCCTATCTTCACGATATCGGAAAAGTTTTAATACCAAAAGAAATATTAAATAAAACAGCAAGACTTGATGAAAAAGAAACTGAGATTATGCATAGACACTCAGAACTTGGTTATGAACTACTAAAAACAACAGATATAGATACAAGAACTTTAAATCTTATAAGAAACCATCACCAGAACGCAAAAAAGACAGGATACCCCTGGGTTGGACAAGATTTTAATGCAGATATAAATTTGCAGATACTTTCAATTGCGGACAAATACTCAGCACTGACAGAAAAACGCACTTATAAAGAACCTCTTACTTCCAAACAAGCCTTGACAATAATTTATAGAGATGTTCAGCAAGGCAAATTGCATCCGTTTGTATTCAAAGCACTTGTAAATTATGCACAGGCAAATGATAGTAAAATTGCACAAAAAACATTTTAATATTTTTGTTATATAATTATAATTGATGAATTTAGACACAGCGATAGATACATTTTTATCACCAATAGCCGATAAAATTTCAGGGATAATATTCAGCTCCGTTACGATTAACGGGGTAAAAATTGAATTTTTGGTTGCCCTGCTAATGATTGCTGCGTTTTATTTTACATTTAGAACCAGACTTATTGGCATTTGGGGATTTAAACACGCTTTAAAATTAATCACTAAAAATTATGAACATAAAGAAATAATCAAAAAAAAGAAAAAAGGCGAAGTTTCATCTTTTCAGGCATTAACTGCAACAATTTCAGCCTCAGCCGGAATTGGCAATGTTGCAGGTTCTGCTGCTGCCGTATCAATTGGCGGTCCAGGAGTTATTTTCTGGATGATATTAGCAGGATTTTTCTCTATGGCATTAAAATTTGCAGAAGTTCTTCTTGGATTAAAATTCAGAAAAGTAAATCCAGATGGAACTATTGCAGGCGGACCGATGTATTATATTGAAGGTGCATTAAAAAATAACAAATATATTGGTAAATTTGCTCCACATTTATCAAAAATTTACGCTGTATGCTGTATTTTTGCTATGATTGGCGGGTGGAATTTATTCCAAATTAACGCAATGACTACACAAATAACAGAGGTAACCGGCGGTGATAGAAGCTTTTTTGCAAATCAAAGCTGGCTTTTAGGTTTAATTGTTGCTGTCATTACTTATTTTACAATCATTGGCGGTATTAAAGCCATTGGAAAGTTTACTTCAAAAGTAACTCCTGTAATGTGCACGTTATATGTACTTACAGCTTTTGCAGTATGTTTATTAAATATTCATCACGTACCGCATACAATAGCTATAATTATAAAAGAAGCTTTTTCACCTAAAGCAATGACAGGCGGAGTGTTTGCCTGCATGCTCTGGGGCTTTAGAAGAGCAATGTTTGCAAACGAATCAGGACTTGGCACTGCACCGATTGCATTTTCTGCAGTAAAAACAAACCAACCTGTAGCACAAGCGTTCATTGCCATGCTTCAACCGTTTGTTGATACAGTAATTGTAGGATCTGCTACAGCTTTTGTAATCGTTGTTTCTGGTGTATATCTTGATACAACAGGAATTGCAGGTATTGAATTAACATCAAAAGCATTTGGAAGTGTTTGTCCGTTTTTCCCACTACTTTTAACATTTATGGCAAGCTGTTTTGTCCTTTCTACAATGCTTTGCGGCTCTTACTACGGAATTAAAGCATGGAATTATTTATTTGGTGATACAAAATTGACAACACGCACATTTCAGGTTATATATTGTATATTCATAATTATAGGTTCTGCCATGAACTTTAAAAGTATAATTAATCTATCTGATGCATTTACTTTATTCTTGGCTGTGCCAAACTTAATAGCAGTGTTCATGTTATCTGATGTAATCATGAAAGAACTGAAAAGATACTGTAAACGTTACGACGTAGGCTTATTTAAACAAAATAACACAGAGGAGAGAGAAGAAGATGAAGAAAAGTTGTCTGGAGATTGTACAATCAAAATGTGAAAAATGTACAGCATGTGCATTAGGAAAAACACGCAAAAACATCGTTTTTTCTGACGGCAACGCAGAAACTGCTAAAATTGTACTTATAGGCGAAGCACCGGGAGAAATGGAAGACGAAAGCGGTAAACCGTTTGTTGGTCGTGCTGGTCAATTATTAAATGACTTTTTGGCAGAAGCTGGTATCTCCAGAGAAGAAGATGTATATATTCTTAACACAGTAAAATGCAGACCGCCTCAAAACAGAGTTCCGGAAGAGTCTGAAAAAGCGGCATGCAGAAAATTCCTAGATGCACAAATCGATATTATTAATCCTAGAGCTATCATTCTTTGCGGAGCTACAGCATTAAAATCATTCATGAATCTTGATAAAAAACAAACAATTTCTAAAGTTAGAGGTCAATGGATGAACATTACTGTTGACGGAAAAGAATACAAATCAATGACTATTTTCCATCCGTCATATTTATTGAGAAACCACTCAATGGAAGAAGGTTCTCCAAGAAGATTAATGAAACAAGATTTAAGAGAAATCAAAGATACAATCTTGCCTGATGTTAACCATGAACAAGATGACTGCATTGTAGAAATTCTTGAAAACAAAGAAATGGCAATGGTTTAATCACAAAATATTAACAAAAAAGACCGCATTAAAAGCGGTCTTTTTTTATGCTTTGTTATCCAAAACTTTTTCAGCAGGAGCTAAACCCGGCTCCAAATCAGAACCCGTTACAAGCTTTCTGAATGCAAACTGAGCTTTTGGAAGTACATAAGCCAATAAAGCACTGCTTATACC
>JBKUMA010000181.1:0-3874 GCA_046955055.1 Candidatus Gastranaerophilaceae bacterium | reverse complement strand
TTAATGATTTTTTCATACTTCTTGCTCCTTTGGATAATAATCAATTAAATATAATAATTTTGAGATGATAGCGGGAGCCTGTGGCGTGAGCTTTGTCGAAAAATTATTATATTTAATTTGTTAATGTTATTATAAACTATTTAGAAAGATTTTTCAAGCGTATTCATCTGTTTGGTCTAATGTAAATTCTTATACATATGATATAATAGCAGCAAAAGTAAAGGAGAATTATATGAGAGAATTTGATTTTAATCTTTCTATGGAAGAACTTGAAAAACGCACTCATAAAGATTATTTGATGACAAAAAAAATGTTAAAAGCTGATGCTCCCGAATATTTAAATTTAGAAGACGGAGACAAAGAAGCTCTTAAACACCTTGTTAAAGCAGCATACATTTTAGAAAAAATTAATATGCAGATTGACTGCCATCATAACTTAGAGTTTAAGGATTTTCTTGACAGAGAAATAGCAAAAGGCAATAAACAGGCTGAACTCACAAAAATCCTCTTTGATGCACAAAAAGGTATTAACGCTATTGATACAATGTCACAAAAAATTAATCTTGCAAAAGATATTAAAGAATACCCCGGAAAAGGCGTTTATCCGGAAGATTTATCTAAAGAAGAATTTCACAATATATTAACTAATATGATAAACCAGGGCAAAATCGAAGAAGTAAAAAAAATACTTACACAGCGTTCAGTAGTGGAAAGAAACGGCGACGAACTTATCGGCATTGACTACATAGATAAGTTTAAAGATGATTTCGCAATTATGGCGGATGAAATTGAAAAGGCTTCAGAAGTTTCTACAAATTCAGACTTTAACGAATATCTAAAACTACAAGCAAAAGCATTAAGGCAAAGCGATCCTATGCTTGACGCTTACGCTGATAAGAAATGGGCAGAACTTCAAGATACACCTCTTGAATTTACTATTACAAGAGAAAATTATGAAGACGAAATGACAGGAACAATCGTTGAAAACAAAGAGTTATCTGAACTTTTAGAAAAACATGGAATTTCACCTATCCCAAAAGATTTCTTAGGAGGAAGAGTAGGTATAGTAAACAAAGAAGGCACACACGCACTTCTTGCTATAAAAGAATTTTTACCGACACTGGCAAAAAATATGCCTTATAATGACGAATACGAACAAAATATATCAACCGACACAGACGCTAAACAAACTATGGTTGATGTTGATTTAGTAGCCGTTACAGGTGATGTCGGTGAATACAGAGGTGGAATAACTCTGGCAGAAAATCTTCCTAATGATGACAAACTTTCATTAACTATCGGCGGCGGCAGAAGAAATGTTTATCACAGACAAATCCGCTTTGTAAGCGACTACAAAAAACTGCAAGAACGTTTGGACGAAATTCTTGATAAAGAACAACACAAATTCTATAATAATGAAGCCGACCACTGGTTTACAATAGGGCATGAAAACGCACATTCACTCGGGCCTAAAAAGGCTTGCGAAACTTTAGGCAAATACAGAAATATTATTGAAGAAAACAAAGCTGATATGGGTGCTCTGGCTTTTGTTGATTTGTTGACAGAACTTGGAATGTACACTGAAGAACAAAGAAAACAGATTATCGTAACAACAATTGCAGATAATTTCCTAAAATCCAAACCGACTATGAGTCAAGCACACAGAGTACGCACAGTAATGCAAAACAAATATTTTGCAGAGCGTGGTGCTTACGAAATTATCGACGGCAAAATTCACGTTAATATAGATAAAGTTGTACCGATAGCAAAAGAAATGCTTGCTGAAATCATTAGAATTCAAATTGAAGGTAATTTTGACAAGGCAGAAAAATATGTTCAAGACAACTTTGTTTGGATAGATAATATGGAAGCCATTGCACAAAAGCTTCAAAAAATAAATAAAACTCTTAACGGCAGAACTGAATCTGAGCTTGCGGAAAAACTTTTAAACGATTAACTACAAAAAGACCCGATTAGTAAAATCGGGTCTTTTGTTTTATATCTTATTATATTTATGATTTTGCAAATTTTACAAGTTTGCTTATAACTTCATTTATGTTTCTACCACGTGCAAGCTCTGTGTTTTCAAAAGCCTTTCCGTCAAATTTATTAAAATCAATTTTTGATAAAAGTGTCAAGTCAGGGAATTCTTCAATAAGTACTCTTTGATTATTATTACCTTTTTTAGCCAAACCATTTTTTATTAAATTAAGTTTGCCTGTGCTTATATTTCTTTCCAAAAGTTCTTCAGTAGGTTTTGCCAAATTCATCTTAAAAGCAGGTCTTTGAGAAACGTACGGTTTGTTTAAATCTAAATTTACTTGCACTTTTAAATCTCCATTAAATGTATATGTTACAATTAAACATCATAAATATTTTTTTTGTCAAAAATCTTAGATAACTTTAATGTTTCTTTACAAGATTTATTATGCAGGCAATTAATCCTGAAAAAATACGTTTATATATAAACAAGGGGATAATTTAAGGAAAAATTTTTATGGGAAAACCGGTTGAATCTTACACTGCAAGCGTTTCTTCATTTCAATCTTTTGACAAATCTAATTTTACGTTAGCAGGTATTGAACAAAAATTTTCTAAAGATAAAGGCTATGTATCTGCATTTTTAGGAGCTGCTACTGATTTTAATAAAGACGGTATGGCAGTAATAGATTTAAAGGGCGGTTATAAATACGATTCAAAAGGGATTTTTTCTCAAAATCTTCGTATAAGGAATAAAATCGGTAAAGAAACTGAATCGACTCAAATAAGATATTCACCTTTAACTATCGATGTACCTGTGGGCAAGAATACAAGTCTGTATATAAATCCGCATTATTCTGGAACAATGAACCACAAGGCACATAAATGGACTAACAGTGCAGGGTTTTTTGCCGGAGCAACACAAAAATTAAACAAAAACACATCTTTGTCATTCGAAATACAAAGATACAATCTTCAAGACATCAAAGACAACAGCGGAAAGAATTGGAGTGCAAACGCAATTATCTCATACAAATTTTAAATAGTCAGCAATTCTTTTTGATAAGCCCACGCTGAATGGTTATGGATACTTTCAAAAGCTTCACATTCAACTTCAAACTCATTTATCACTGGATGTTTTCTTAATTTAACAACAACATCACGAAGAACATCCTCAACAAATTTTGGATTGTCCCAAGCTCTTTCTGTGACATACTTTTCATCTTCACGCTTTAATAAAGGATAAACAGGACAAGAAGCACAAGATTCAATCAATTCTATCAAATCCTCAAGCCAAACCTGTTCGCTCTCATCATATGAAACTTTTACTTTAATAAATGCACGTTGGTTATGAGCACCGTTATCTGATATCTCCTTAGAACAAGGACAAAGTGTTGTTACCGGAACAACAACTCCTAGAATAAATTTATAATTGTCATCCTCAATCCTTCCTTCAAAAGAACACTCATAACTCATTGGAGAAGAAAGAGAAGTAACAGGTGATTTTTTTTCAATAAAATATTTAAACTTAAATTCTAACTCTCCGCTTTGAGCCTCAAGATTATTAATAATTTTTTCAAGACAGCCTTTAATATCAACTCCCAGAAGATTTTTAGTCTGCCACTCAGAAAGAACCTCAACAAAACGGCTCATATGAGTACCCTTGTAATCTCTTGGCAAAGAAACATTTACTTTGGCTTTAGCACAAACTACCTGATTGGAATTATTTTTTCTTTGGATAATCAAAGGCAGTTCAAGGTGTTTGATACCAACTTTTTGAATATCTACATTTCTGTCATCTTTTAGGTTTTGAATATCTTTCATATCTGTCATTAATATTTCTTAATAAAACAAATCTAAATTAGCAATTTTTTAAAAGCACTTTACTTTATAT